>JAICGQ010000452.1 GCA_025923035.1 Pyrinomonadaceae bacterium
GTGCTGCCGGCGGATATGCTGCGCGAGATTGAGGGATCGTTTGTTGAGCTGGGACGGCTCTCCGGTGGTGAGCTTTACGAGCTGCAGTTGGCCGATCGTTTGAATGAACCGCGACTGACGCAGTGGGACGCGTGGGGAAATCGCATCGACAAGATCGAAGTAACACCGCTCTGGCGCGTCGCGGAGCGAATCGCCGTCGAGCATGGCGTCGTTGCGACAGCGTATGAGCAGAAGCACGGCAGCTTGTCTCGCGTGCATCAGTGTGCGTTGGCATATCTCTTCACGCCGTCGACCGACATTTACAGTTGTCCGTTGGCGATGACTGACGGCGCCGCGCGCACGTTGCTCGGTTCCGGTAACCAGGAACTGATCGATCGGGCAGTGCCTCACTTGACTACGCGCGACAAAGCTGAGTTTTGGACCGCGGGGCAGTGGATGACGGAGCTGACGGGCGGATCGGATGTTGGTCTGTCGGAAACCGTCGCGCGAGAAGATCGTGAGTCAGGCGGTTATCGACTTTACGGTCGCAAGTGGTTCACCTCGGCGATCAACTCACAGATGGCGTTGACGCTGGCGCGACCCGAAGGTAATCCGCCGGGTGGACGTGGGCTCGCGCTCTTCTACGTTGAAACGAGAGACGCCGAGGGACGCCCGCGCAACATCGAAGTCAATCGTCTTAAAGACAAACTCGGCACGCGTAAGGTCCCGACCGCTGAGTTGACGTTGAACGGAACGCCGGCGCAGCTTGTGCAGGGAACGACGGACGGCGTTCGCAACATCGCGCCGTTGCTGAACATCACGCGACTTTGGAACGGAATCAGTGCGGTTGCGCTGATGCGTCGTGGAGTGGCGCTCGCATCGGACTACGCACACAAGCGCGTCGCGTTTGGCGCTGCGCTCGCGGAGAAACCGTTGCACCTCGACACGCTTGCGGGAATTGAAGCGGAAGCAGAAGCGGCGTTTCATCTCGCGTTCTATGTGGCTGAGTTGACGGGTCGAAGTGAGACCGGCGAGATCAGCGACGAAGAGGCTCTGTTACTGCGATTGCTGACGCCCGTGATGAAACTCACGACGGCGAAACAGGCTGTGGCCGTTGCAAGCGAAGTGCTCGAGTCGTTTGGCGGCGCGGGTTATGTTGAAGACACTGGTCTACCGGTCCTCCTGCGTGACAGTCAGGTGCTGCCGATCTGGGAAGGCACCACGAACGTCCTGGCTCTCGACATGCTTCGCGCGTTGAATGAAGACTCGTTTCGCGCTTATTATTCCGCCGTTACGAAGCTCGCTCGAGCAGTCCCTTCCGCGCTTGCTCATGCAAAAGACTGGTACACACGGATTTCAGATCGATCCGTGTTGGAAGCCGGCGCCCGTCGTCTTGCGCTAACACTTGGCCGGACCATGGAGCTGGCACTCATCATTAATCATGCAGAAACGACTCAGGATGCGAACACCGTCGCCAATGCGCGTCGCTTTGCAGCATCAGGCGTCGACCTGATACTCGACCAACCCGAAGAAAGGATCACTTTATGACCCGCGGCACTCGCTTTTCCCTGCTCATCGCTACGTGCTTGTTGCTTGTTTCGTCGGTTGTTGCTCAGAAGCCGGTCAAGGAGTACACGATCGAGCAGTTCATGAACACCGTCCGCATCGGCGGCAGTTCATTCTCCGCTGACGACAGCTCGATCCTGTTTCACACGAACCAGACCGGTATCTTCAACGTCTATTCAGTTCCGGTCACTGGCGGCGCGGCGAAGCAACTGACCAACTCGACGAAAGAGAGCACCTATGCCGGATCGTATTTGCCGGACGGGCGCTTTATTTACACCTACGATCGCGGCGGCAACGAGAACAATCACATCTACCTCCGCGAACTCAACGGCACAGAACGCGATCTCACGCCGGGCGAGAAAACGAAAGCTTCGTTTGTCGGTTGGAGCCACGATCGCAAGTCGTTCTATTTCACGACCAACGAACGCGACGCACGCTTTTTCGATCTCTACGAAATGCCGATCGACACCTTGAAGGCCACGCTAATCTACAAAGACGAAACGGGCTACGACTTCGGCGACATCTCGTACGACAAGAAGTACATCGCGTTTCAGAAGAACGGTGTCTCGCAGGCCGATTCCGATGTTTATCTCTACAACCTCGCGACCAAAGAGATGAAGAACATCACGCAGCACACGGGCGAGGTGGCGAACAGTCCGCAGACGTTTGACCCCGATTCAAAGTATCTCTACTACCTTAGCGATGCGGGCAGCGAGTACTCATACGTCGCTCGGTACGATCTCGCGACGGGCAAGTCGGAAACAGTCGAGAAAGCTTCGTGGGACGTTTCGTACACTTTCTTTTCGCGTAACGGAAAATATCGCGTCGTTGCCATCAACGAAGACGCCCGCACGAAGATCAAGATCTACGACAATGCGACGGGCAAGCTCGTTCCCTTGCCGCAACTGCCGAACGGCGTGATCACCGGCGTCAACATTTCGCCGAGCGAGAAGTTAATGGCGTTCTATTTGAACGGGGATCGCAGTCCGAGCAATCTTTACGTCTACAACTTCGCGACTAAGAAGGCGACTAAGCTGACGGAGAGTCTGAATCCGGAGATTAACGCCGACGATCTCGTCGAATCAGAAGTGATTCGTTACAAGTCGTTTGACGGCCTCGATATTCCGTCGATTCTTTACAAACCGAAGAATGCGAGCGCGCAGAAGAAAGTACCGGCGCTGGTGTTGGTCCATGGTGGTCCAGGCGGGCAGACGCGCGTCGGTTATAGTCCGATGACGCAGTATCTCGTCAATCACGGTTACGCAGTGCTCGGCGTGAACAATCGCGGCTCGAGTGGTTACGGCAAGACGTTCTTCGCCGCTGACGATGGCAAACACGGGCGCGAACCGCTCTGGGATTGTGTCGAGGCGAAGAAGTACCTGGCGAAGCTCGGGTACGTCGACGAGAAGAAGATCGGCATTATCGGTGGATCGTATGGCGGGTACATGGTGCTGGCGGCGCTGGCATTCAAGCCTGAGGAGTTTGCGGTCGGTGTCGATATTTTCGGCGTGTCAAACTGGGTGCGTACGTTGCAGTCGATTCCACCGTACTGGGAGTCGTTCCGCAAGTCGCTCTACAGAGAGATGGGCGATCCGGAAAAGGACCTGGAAAACCTGCGCGCCATCTCGCCGTTGTTTCACACGGACAAGATCGTAAAGCCGTTGATCGTGTTGCAGGGCGCAAACGATCCGCGCGTGATCAAGGCCGAGTCAGATGAGATCGTGGAGAACATAAAGAAGCGAAATGGTGTTGTCGAGTATGTGTTGTTTGACAACGAGGGCCACGGATTCACGAAGAAGGCGAACGAGATCCGGGCCTACAAAGCGGTCCTCGATTTTCTGGATCGTTACCTGAAGAACGGATCGGACGTCAGCAGCCGGTAATCCGCGGGCAGGCTGATCAAGACGAAGGGAGCAAAGACGCAAAGAGCGTGTCACA
>JAICGQ010000453.1 GCA_025923035.1 Pyrinomonadaceae bacterium
ACGACGGCGATTCGTTCGTATTTTGAAACAGCAGCGCCGGCAGTAATCGCGCCCGTAGTGATTCGTGAGCCGTTTCCGGTGCGCTCGTTGGAGCAGGCAGTCCCAACTTCTGAGACGTCGCCGTTCAGTTTCGAATTGAACACCGATTTGGTGTTCCTGTTGTTGGGCGTTTACGCATTATTTGTTCTGTATCGCGGTTTCAAACTCGTGCAGGCGTGGCAGACCACGCGGACCATCAAACGCAACGCGTTCGAACTCGCCGCCGACGATAACATCGCCGCGATCATCAACAAGTGCGAAAGCGACCTCGCAACAAGTTCACGTCAGATTCGCGTGATGCGTTCAGAAACGCTGCCCGTCCCCGTCACGATGGGACTCGCGCAGCCCGTGATCATCCTCCCCGAAGCGCTGCTCCGTGAAGGCAACACTGAACTACTCACTTCCGCGATCGGACATGAGTTCATTCACGTCGCGCGAAATGACTATCTCCTGAACTTTATTTACGAACTGCTTTACATCCCACTCGCGTTTCATCCCGCTGCCGCCTTGCTCAGGCGACGGATCAAACAGACTCGCGAACTCTGTTGCGACGAACTGGTCGCCGATCGAATTCTGAACGCCGAAGTTTATGCGCGTTCGTTGCTCCAACTTGCCGGCTCCGCGCCGACTCTGCGTCGACTCTCCGTTACTACAACCGTAGGCATCGCCGATGCTGACATTCTGGAGGCCCGTATCATGTCGTTGTTAACGAAACCGAAAATGACTACCCGCTGGAAGAGAACGTTGCTCTTCATCGTTTCGATCTTATTGCTGGTGCCGTGCGTAGCGGCGGCCGCTTTCAACGTGCGGTTTGATTTGGAAACCGTTACGGCGCAGGATCCCGCGCCACAAGAGCAGCGACAGAAGGAGTTAGAGAAACAGAACCGCGAGCGGGCCGTCAAAGAGATGACTGGCGCCGACGTAATCAAGGAACGCATCGCCAGAGATCCGCAGTTTGCCTCCGAACTCGAGCGACGTAGAGAACTTGAGATTGAAATGAGGGCGGTCACGCAGGCGGCACTTGTGAAGTTGGCCCGGATCTCGATGGAACAGGCAATTCAGGTTGCCACCAGTCAACAACCCGGAAAGGTTCTTCTGGCAACGCTTGGTGCGAAGGGTTGGGAAGAACCGGGCAAGCTGTCCAAGGACGGCGTCGCGTTCTATCACATTCAGATTGCCGACGAAGTGAGTGGTGGCGTCACTCACGTGTGGGTCAATGCGATCGATGGAACACTGATCAAGACAGAAAAGGAGTTGCCGCGAAAGCAGCGCAGTCCTGACAATCAGTGAGTCGTACTGATCTGTGTCCTCTGTGATAACACGGAGGACACAGATCACGCCGCTTTCGCCTCCCGCACGGGCACCCTACCTAATTCCTCCATCAGCTCCTGAAAACCTGGCAGATCCAGCGACTGTGGTCCATCCGAAAGCGCACGCTCCGGACACGGATGCACTTCGATGATCAACCCATCAGCGCCGCAAGCAGCAGCAGCCTTCGACATCGGCGCAATCAAGCTGCGCAATCCGGTCCCATGCGACGGATCCGCCAACACCGGCAAGTGCGACAGCTCTTTGACGAGCGCGACGGCTGCGAGATCGAGCGTGTTGCGGGTCGCAGTTTCGAAAGTCTTGATGCCGCGTTCGCACAAGACGACATTCCCATTTCCACCGGCAAGCAGATACTCGGCCGCGAGTAACCACTCCTTCACGGTCGCCGATGGTCCACGCTTCAACAGTATCGGCTTCGGCACCGGTGCAAGCTTTCGCAGCAGCGAGAAGTTCTGCATGTTGCGCGCGCCCACCTGAAGCATGTCCGCATACTCCGCAACGATGTCGACGTCAGTCTCGCTCATCACTTCGGTGACGATCGGCAGGCCCGTTTCCTTGCGGGCGTGCGCGAGAAAACGCAGAGCTTCGACGCCGAGTCCCTGAAAGTCGTAGGGCGAAGTGCGCGGTTTATAAGCGCCGCCGCGCAGCATGTTTGCGCCCGCAGCTTTGACGGCGAGCGCCGTTTCCATCAGTTGCTCTTCCGACTCGACCGAGCACGGTCCGGCGATCACGACCAGATCGCCGCCGCCGATCTTCGTTCCGCGGACGTCGACGATGGTGCGTGTCTGTCGCAGTTGCCGGCTGACCAGTTTGAACGGGTGGGCGATCTGAATCACTTCGGCAACACCTGGCGCCGCGCGGAGTGCTTCGATCTCCGAACGATTGCCGCCGCTGCCGACAGCCCCGATGATGGTGCGTTCTTCGCCCGCGATCACGTGGGCCTGAAACCCGCACTCCTTGATGCGGTCGATGATGTGGTTGATTTCGGTCGGGGTTGCGGTGCTGAGCATGTTGACGATCATGATTGGTGTTCCTTTGCTGATAACAAGACAAAGCGGGTGTGGTTCTTCGGGTCGTCCTGGATGTTTTCGAGAATGATTTCGCCGCCGTAGACTTCCGCCGCATGGCGGCCGGCGATAGCGGCGAGTTTGGGGTCGTTCTGTTTGACTACTTCGGCAACGCTGCCCGCGGTGTCGTCGGCTTCGATACCTTTGATTCGCGGATGCCGTGCAAAGAAGTGTTTGCATTGTTTGAGGGCCATCGTGTGGGAGTAGACGGTTTCGATCTTGTCGAACGCGGTGCCGGGGCAGCCGATGAGGTGTTGATCGATCTGCAGTTCGAGTTGGTCGAGAATGACGAGTGAATTGGCGCGAATACGACTGACGGAAGGTTCCACGATTCCGGCGATGCTGTTTTCGACGGGCGCGACAAGATAATCGGCGGCGCCGGCTTGCAAACTCTCGAACAGCGCGGCAAACGTTCGTTGCGGCACCAGTTCGATTTCATCGCCGAGTAGTTTGAGGGCGGCCTCTTCGCTGAAGGCGCCACGCTCTCCCTGAAACGCTACTCTCGGTTTGTGCTTAAGAGTTTCCATTTCCATTTCCGCTATAACTCACACTTACGGACTCGATGCGTTTCGATTCGCGAATGATGCGGCGAAAGAGCTTGTCGACCGCGCGCCCGTCGAGCGGGCCGTCGTTGAGCTCCTGTAGCCGCTGGAGTACGACGCGTTCGCGGTCGAGGTCGAGAATGGGCAGGGAGGCGGCCTTTTTCAGTGCGCCGACTTTCAAGGCGAGTCGTGCTCTCACGTTCAGAAGTCGAAGCAGTTCGACGTCCACTTCGTCAATTTCTTTGCGCCAGTGTTCGATATCCATGGTTCGTGCTCCAGACAACAAAAAAAACCAGCCGCGACATCTAGGAATCGCGGCTGGCTCGTTGAAGGTGTTGTGCTTTTCTCTTAGGTTGTCAGCACATCGTTTTCGCACGTCGCCGGTCCGCTCTCCTTAAAAAAGAAGAAGCGGTAGGTAAAGGCGAAGTAGAAAAATGTACGAGTGCTACTCATAACCTCGGCTACTATAGGCGGGTCATAAAAATCCTGTCAAGAATTTTGTCG
>JAICGQ010000454.1 GCA_025923035.1 Pyrinomonadaceae bacterium
ACCCGCAAACGGCTTCCATTCCCGTGCTCCTGATCAGCGGTATTCGCAAGGCGGACGAAGCCGGCATCGAAGGACTTCACGCCGGCGCCGACGACTACGTCGATCTCCCGTTCAGAAACGAAGAGCTGCTCGTGAAAGTGGCCCGGCTTGTCGAACGCCATCGCGCAGCCGCGGCGTTGAGAGAAAGCGAAGAGCGCTATCGACGGCTCGTCGAGCTGTCGCCCGACGCGATCGTGATTCTGCGTGACGGAAGGTTTACCTATGTGAATCCCGCGGCGCAGCGAATGTGGGGTGCGTCCTCTGCAAGAGAGTTGATCGGCAGATCGATCCTGACGGTGGTCCATCCTGACTACCACGAACACATCACCGAGCAAGTCGATTACATTCAGCAGTTTCAACAACCCACTCCGCTTGCCGAACAGAAAGGCATTCGTCTCGATGGCGCCGAGATCTATGTCGAGGTCACGGGCTTGCCGTTTTCTGCCGAGGGCCAGTCGGGAGTGCTGTACGTCTTCCGCGACGTCACGGAAAAGAAGCAGGCGCGCGAATCGATTCGGGAACGTGAAGAGCGTTATCGAGAACTGTTTGAGAACGCAAACGACATCATCTACACGCACGATCTGCAGGGCAACTTCACCTCGCTGAACCGTAGCGGTGAAAGAATTACCGGCTACTCTCGCGAAGAGACGATGAAGATGAACGTCGCTGACGTGATCGCGCCCGAGTATCTGAATCTCGCCCGCGAGATGATCGCGCAAAAAGCGTCGCAGCGAATCTCGACCGTTTACGAGATCGATATCATCTCGAAACAGGGCCGTCGTATTCGACTCGAAGTCAGTACTCGACTGATTTTCCGCGAAGGTCGTCCCGTTGGTGTGCAAGGCATCGCGCGTGACTTGACCGAGCGCAAGCATTCGGAAGAAGCGTTGCGCGAGAGCCAGGCGTTCTTCAACAGTTTCATGGACAACAGTCCCGCCGTCGCGTTCATGAAAGACGACGAGGGACGCTACGTCTACGTCAACAAACCTTTTGAGCAGGTTTTTGGACAGAAGCTGAGCTTCCTAAAAGGCAGGACGAGTTTTGATTGGCTGCCGCCGATCAGCGCCGCCGACACTCACGAAGATGATCTCAAAGTGCTGGAAGGCGGACGGCCGCACGAGAGTCTGGAAAGTCTGCCCGCGGGCGACGGCACGACCCGCCATTGGCTCGTGTTCAAGTTTCCCACGATCGACTCCGCCGGACGCCGCTACATTTCCGGTGTCGGTGTTGACATTACGGAGCGTCGTCGCGCCGAAGAGGCGTTGGCCCAACAGGCCCAACGCGAGGCGATGAGCCATCGCATCTCGCAGGCAATCCGCTGTTCGCTCGACAGCCACGAGATCTATCGCACCGCGGTGCGCGAGTTGGGTTCATATCTCGACGTCGATCGTTGTTCGCTTTACATGCGAAACGATCGCCTGCGCTGCGCCACGAACGTCGCTGAGTATCACGTTCAAGGTGTCACGCCTGCCGCGTCTGATTTTCCGTTGGCCCACTTGCAAACGCTGATCACAGCACTGGATAACACCGGCGTGCTGGTTTTCAACGACGCCGAGCACGACAAGCGAATCACCGACCTCTATAACAACATCCTGGCGAAAGCGAACGTGAAGTCGATCATGTACGTCGCGATTCGCGTTGGCGAGGACGTTCCCGCGGCGTTCGCACTTTCGACGACGAAACAGATCAGACGCTGGAGCGAAGCCGACGTCGACCTCGCTAAAGCGATCGCCGATCAGACCGGAATCGCCATTCGCCAGGCGGAGCTTTATCAGAAAGCTGAATCGACGTCGACGCGTGAAGCGCTGGTCAATCGTTTGACGATGCTGATTCGTGCGTCGTTGAGTTTGCCTGAAGTGCTTAGCACGGCGACGCGCGAATTGGGCCGTGCGGTGTCTGCGTCCCGCGTTCATCTGTTCCTGTCGAACAGCGAAGAATTCGGCTCGCCGCTGGAACATGAATACCTGGCGCCGAACGTCACGAGTGTCAAACAGTTTGAAATGAACTACGACGATCCGATTGGACGACGGCTTTCGAGTTCGAGCCGGCCGCTGATCATCGAAGACTCGCTGAACTTCGAGGACACGTCGACCTCGTTGACTGAATACGTTCGCGCGCAGGCCGAAAAGCTCACGGTGCGCTCGCAGATCAACTATCCGATCATCGTTAAGGAACAGTTTCGCGGCGTGTTGTGTATTCATCAATCGGATCGCGTACGCCGCTGGAACGAAGATGAGCTTTCGCTCGTCGAAGCGATTGCCGAACGTCTCACGATCGCGATTGCGCAGGCCGAATTGTTCGAGATGGTCGCGCGCGGCAAGACGGAATGGGAAACGACGTTTGACGCGATGTCGGACGGTATTTTCATCTTCGATCGCGCCGGTGAGTTGAAACGCGTGAATCGCGCCGGCGCGGCAATGGAAGCGCTGCATCCGCGATTGTTGTTGGGCCGCCAGTGTTGCGCGATCCTGCGAACGCGCGAGGAAGACGAAACGTGCGTTGTTGAAAACGCGCTCGAAACGAAACGCAGCGTAACGATCGAGATCACGCCGACTCGCCTCAATCGGCCGTTGCTCGTATCGGTCGAACCGCTGCTCGACGAAAGCAGCAACGCTGTCGGCGTGGTTTGCACAGCGCGCGACCTGTCCGATCTGCGCAAGGTGCAGGCCGTCGCGCGGGAGCATCAGTCGTTGTTGACGAACATTCTCGAGAGTGCGCGCGAGTCGATTTACGCGGTCGATCCCGAAGGCCGGTTCAAGTGGTGCAACAGCGCGACGTTGAAAGGTTTGGGTTACCAGCGAAGTGATTTCATCGGACGCTCAATGCTCGAAATGGTCTACGAGGGCGATCGCGAGCTCGTCAAAGAAAAGCTCGACGCGGCCTTGAGCGGATCTTCGCAGACCTATGAGATGCGTTACTTCGCTCACGACGGACGGCTCCGCCATGCGCGCGTCGATGCCTCGCCGCTCGTCGTCGAGGGAAAGACCACCGGTGTGTTGGGTATCGCTCGCGACATCACCGAGCAGAAAGAAGAACGCGAGCGTGCGGCCCGGGCAGACAAGTTGCGCGCGCTGGGCCAACTCGCTTCCGGTGTCGCCCACGACTTCAACAACTCGCTCGCCGCGATTCTCGGACGTGCGCAGTTGCTACGCCGTCAGATCGACGAGCCCGCGCTGACACGCAATCTCGACATCATTCAAACTGCCGCGGAAGATGCCGCTGCCACGGTGCGTCGCATTCAAACATTCGCGCGCAAGTCGCCGGTGAAGGAGTTCGAACTCGTCGACGTTCCCAGCCTGCTAAACGACGCGATCGAAATCACGCGCACGCGCTGGCAGAACGAAGCGCGTATTCGCGGCCTTGAATACGAGGTCAAACTCGACGCTGAAAAAGG
>JAICGQ010000455.1 GCA_025923035.1 Pyrinomonadaceae bacterium
ACTGCGGTATCTGCGCCCGGCAGCGTCACCGAGCGCACGACCAACTTACTCGAACACAATTACTGACCGACTACTGACGGGGACGAACGCGAATCGCGTAATCCGGCCAGCAGTCTTTCCAATCAAAGTTCTCGATCGAGCTTGATTCCGAGTTGAAGTGTAACCCGTCATCAATTCCGAACGGGAACCCGACTGTCGCCGGCGCTGCCGGAGGTGCAAACTTCGGATCCAGCGCCTTTGCAATCTGATCGCGTGCATCGGCGAGGTGCGCACGTGTTTGACGATCCGTCGCACGCGCCATCGCCGCTCCGATTGCATTGTTCAAATCACGCAGCTCGGCTTTGATCAACGCGCGATAGTCGTCGGTAACTGACGGCCGCACGTTAAGCTTCGTCGACAGCAGATCGATGTACGAGTTCTGGAGATTGCGCCGGTAGACGTCAATCTTCACTGGTCCAACTTCGAGCTCACTCCAGATTCCGCGGCGCACGTCCGACATGAAGTCTGCCGGCTTGTACGCAGCTACGCCGTCGATCGCTTCCTGCTCGATCAGCCGGTTGAAGCGCGCATTGCTCAGAAGCGAATTCAAGACGCGCTCCTGTGCAGTGTTGACGCGCGCGAGCGCGCCTGCCGGTTCAATGCGACGCAGGATGTCAGCCTTCAGCGCCCACGCCGGTGTGGCAAATGCGTTCTCGTTGAGAAAGCGCACTGCGGCGACCTGCTTGTCGCGCGGAACGATTACGAACAGAACGCCGTCCTGGCCGCCATGTTTCTGCTGCGAGTTGAAACCACCCACGATCTGAGTGACGTGATTCAACTCCGTGGCCCACTGGCCCAACAAACGACCGTAGAGTTCGTCGAGATCGTTGTATGGTTCGCCGGATTGCGTGGTGGCCGGCAAAAGCATATCGGCAACACGCTTCAGGTTTTTCAGTCCCAGCGTTGTCGACGCGATCGCATCGCCATCGCCAACGGCTTCCGTGTTCTCGCCGGGATCCGAACCTTCTGAGCCGGCAGTCGAGAAGCGCAGGTATGGCTTCGAGTCCTGTTCGCGTGCCCAGACGTCGAGCGTCTTTTTCTCTTCGTCCGAAGTTTTGGCGCCCGGAATGGGTTTGTAGCCCCACATCGTGGCCCACTTATCGTAAGGACCAATCTGCGGCACGAGCTGTTCGAACGGAATATTGTCTTCAGGTTGCGCGACGTAGTTGAAGCGCGAGTAGTCCATGAGCGTGGGCGTGTGACTCATCGTCTTCAGCCATTCAACGTTGCGGAGTTTGTCGACCGGATAAGTGGCACTGGCTTTCATGTTGTGCTGGAAGCCGAGCGTGTGACCAACTTCGTGCGCCACCACGTACTGGACCAGGCGTCCCATCAAGTCGTCCGACAGCGGCAGCTTTTTGAAGCGCGGGTCGAGAGGACCAACCTGGATGAACGACCAGGCACGCAGCAGGTTCATCACGTTGTGGTAGTACTGAATGTCCGACTCGAGAATCTCGCCGGTGCGCGGATCGTTCACGTGCGGGCCGGAAGCGTTTTCGATCGTGGACGGCAAATAACGAATCACTGAATATCGCGCGTCTTCGGGGTCCCAGTTCGGATCTTCCGTTTTCGATGGTGCTTCCTTCGCGATGATCGCGTTCTTGAAACCGGCGGCTTCAAACGCCGGCTGCCAGTCTTCGATTCCCTTCTTGATCCACGGAATCCACTTCGCCGGCGTTGCCGGATCGACGTAGTAAACGATCGGCTTCACCGGTTCCGAGATTTCCGCGTTCGGATCCTTCTTCTCCAACCGCCAGCGCGTGATGTAGCGACGTTCCGCGGCGCGCTGCTCGTCGACTCCGTAGTCGTACTTGCGGATGCTGAAATAGCCGACGCGCTGATCGAATAACCGCGGCATCATCGGCTTCTCGGGAAGCTTGACCATGCTGTAGTGCATGACGACAGTGGCATTCGTTCCCGCTCGCATTCCCTGCGCAAACGGATTCGGCGCTGGTTGTGGACCACCGCCGCCTGCACCGCCAGGATCCGGCGGCGAAGTGTACGTTTGCGAAACTTCAACCTCGATGTTCGTGGGGAACGACTTCGTCTTCTCGATGAACGAACGCGATGCGTCGAAGCCGCGGGCGCGTAAGCGTGTGCGCGCGCTGAACTCGGTGACTTCGGAAGTGAACAGACGGGTTGCGTCGATCACGGCGGCGTCGTCCTTACCGAACGACTCGATGTTGAAGGCCATGATGATCGTATCGTTGTTCGCGGCCTGGACGGCGCGCGATACCGGCAGCCGCGGATCGGCGACCACGTCGTACGAAACGTTGCGCAGCAAAATGCGATTGCCCTTGCGTTCCCACTTAACGACACGGTTTCCCGCAGCCTGTCCGCCATAGCCAACGCCGAGCGTCGTCTTGGCGATCTGGCTCACCCAGAGGAATTCCTTGTCCAGCTCACTCTTCGGGATCTCGTAGTAGATCTTGTCTTTGATGGTGTGAATCTTGAAAACACCTTCATCGGTTTTGGCGTCCTTAGTGATCACACGGTCGTAAGGCCTTGGTTCAGTCGACGGAGTGGGCCGGCCGGCAGGACCTTGTGGTTGTTCCTGAGCGCCGCCGGCAGGTGGGGTTGGCGGATCCTGGAACGAGTTGTTTGCTTCTGACCGTGGGGCCAGAAGAAAGATAGCCGCGAAGAATGCGAAGACCAGCACAGAGACAGGCAGAAAGCGGAAATGCGCACGCATGCGTAAGCTCCTTCCGAAAAGGCTAATTGTTGTGGAATACAGGTAACCTGGAACTGCGAACTGCGCGAAACAATAAGGCAACCGCGGATCGGAGTCAAATTTTCAGCGGCTGAGGTCGACTAAGCGCGTCGGCTAACGAGGCGGCTTCGAGTTCTTTGCGATGGGGTCCGGGTGATTGCGGGAGCTGGCGCCGGAGCGGTGCGGTCGGTGATTAGCGGCAGCGGATTGATTGCGCCGCCGAATGTGTAGACGCCGAAGTGAAGATGCGGTGGCGTGCCTTGTGCGTTCCCCGTGGTGCCGACAAAACCCAACAGAGTTCGAGTGGTCACCGGGTCGCCGACTTTGAGTCCCGGTGCGTACGCATCGAGATGCGCGTAATAGTAAACACGTCCGCCGGAACTGATCACTGACACTGTCTGCCCGCCGAGGTTGTTCTCGCCAATCTTGTACACATAACCATTCGTCGCCGACAGCACCTTTGTACCCTTCGGCGCGAATATGTCCTGACCTTCATGCGTTCGACCACCACTCCGCGGCGCGCCCCAGGTATCGGTAACCTCGCGTTTGGTGACGTCGTCGACCGGCATTTTGATCCTGGCATGAGGTTCCTGAGTGTAGAGCTTAGCGATGCGGGCGTAGAAAACCGCCGTGTCGACCAGCACGCCCCCCGCGCCGGTTACCACGAGCAA
>JAICGQ010000456.1 GCA_025923035.1 Pyrinomonadaceae bacterium
CCACCGTCGTTGCCGACGAGCAGATGATCGCTGTTCGCAGGATTGATCCAGATCGCATGGTTGTCGCTGTGCGCGATGCCTTGCTGAAGCGATCGGAACGTCTTGCCGCCGTCGGTCGATTTGCTGAAGTTCAAGCCGCCGACATAGACCGTTTCCGGATTGCGTGGATCGACGCGAATCTGGCTGTAGTACATCGGGCGATTGTTTTCATTGCTGACGATGCGCCACGTCTTTCCTTTATCGTCCGAACGCCACACGCCGGATCGCTTTGGATCGGGCGGACGCGGCGTTGGCGAAGCAGCCGGACTCGCGGCAGCCGCCGGGGTCGGCGAAGCGGAGGCGGATGGTGAAGGACTCGGACTCGGCGCAACCTGTCCGCCGAACGTGTTTTCTTCGCCGCCCGTACCAGTGCTCGCGCCCACTTCGATCTGCGCGTAAAGAATGTTCGGATTTGATCGCGAAACGTCGAGCCCGATGCGTCCGAGAAGTCCTTCCGGCAACCCGGCGCCTTCCAGTTTCTTCCAGGTCTTTCCGGCGTCGATCGTTTTCCAGATGCCGCTGTTTGGTCCACCGCCGTTGAACCCGTAGTTGGTGCGACGGCGCTGGTACGAAGCGGCGTAGAGAATCTTGCTGTCGGAGGCGTCCATCACGATATCGGTAAAGCCTGTGTCTTCGTCGATGAACTTGACGTTGGTCCAAGTCTTACCGCCGTCCGTAGTTTTGAAGACGCCGCGTTCCTTGTTGGGTCCAAACAGGTGACCGACCACGGCGGCGTAAACGATGTTTGGATCTTTCGGATCGATCACGATGCGCGCGATGGTTTGCGAGTCTTCGAGGCCCATCTTCGTGAACGTCTTTCCGGCGTCGACGGACTTGTAAATCCCGTCGCCGTAGCTCGAACTCTGTCGATTGTTTGGCTCGCCGGTCCCTACCCAGACGATGTTTGGATCAGATGGAGCGACTGTGACGTCCCCGACTGAATGCGTGCCGTACGTGTCGAAGATTGGCGTGAACGTCGTGCCGTTGTTGGTTGACTTCCAAACGCCGTTTGTCGCGAAGGCAATGTAGATGATGTACGGATTCTGGTCCGGCACAGCGAAGTCGTCGATGCGTCCGCCCATGCTGGCCGGGCCGATGCTGCGAAACACAAAACGCTTCAGCGTCGGATCGGTCGACCAGTTGATCGGGGTCGGAGTTGGACTAGGACTTGGCGTCTGTGCGGCGGCTGGGGTCTGAGTCTGCGGCGTCGCTGTGTTCTGCGAATACACCGTCACCGTAGCCAGCGCCACGGCAATAACGATCACGATCAGGAGCCCGAAATCGTAAACGGAGCGGGACCGGTCTTTCATGCGAAAGTGTCCTTTCACTTAATTTATTAATCTAAACTGCGCGGGATAGAACTATTGCCTTAGAAAAAAGGCCATCAGAACGGTAGCAACGCAACCCGATTTTTCGTAGGTTGAATTGCGGAATATAAATAAGTAGCGGCGCGAATGCAAGATTGAGGATATTCGCCGCCGCTTTGCGCGTTATTTCATCAACAAGTCTTCGAGATACTCTCGAAAGACTTTTTCCATCGCGACGGGCGTAGAATCGGCCACTACAAGTGGAACTGGGAACAAGGAAATAAATGATTACTCGCGCGCGGACAGTTGTCGCTCTCTGGTTGGCTCTTGGTGTTTGTCTGCTGGCCTCACAATCAGCTTCAGCGCAGGAACGTCTGTGCGACCCGTCGTTCGAGTATTGCTACGGGCAAATACAGGATCTGGTGCGATCCGAGACTGTCGGCATCGACATGGCCTTTTACATGATCGAGCTGCCGAGTTTGGTGGACGACCTGATCGCCCGGCATAAAGCCGGGGTCCGCGTCCGCATCGTTGTCGAGCCGCGCGCGAACCTGAAGTTTCCGCAGAACCAACCACTGATCGACAAGCTCAACGCCGCCGGAATTCCGCTGCGTTACAAACTCGGCGACGGCATCGTCCACGTGAAGCTGGCGCTTTTCGCCGGACAGAACACGGTGCTCTTCACGGGTTCGAATTTCGGCGATGCGGACGTCCAGGCGTACGAGCCGTTTGCGAATTACGTCGATGGCGCGTGGTATTTCAGTGACGATCCGGCAGTCGTCAACAGTTTCAAAACGAGATACGACGACATTTGGACTGACACGATCCTGTACGGCAATTACGCGAACATCACGGGGCCGCTCACGCGCAGGTATCCGACGTTTCCGATCGATCCGACCGTCAACTTCGTGCCGAATGCGAACGCTGCCGAGGATTACGGCGCCCGAATGATCGCGGAGCTCGATCGCGAGACCCAGAAGATCGATCTGACTATGTATCGCGTGACTGACGTCGGTATCGTTGATGCTCTGCTGCGAGCGGTGGCGCGCGGCGTGCCCGTGCGTCTGCTCGCCGAGCCGCACGAATACCGCTTCGATGCGAGCAGGCTCGGAGCTGAGTTCACCGGCCCGTACAACATGGATCGAATGCTCGCGGCCGGCGTGCAGATCCGCATGCGGAAGCATCGCGGGTTGAACCACCAGAAGTCGGTGACGCTTTACGGGCGCGGGTTGACCGTCTTCGGTTCGTCGAATTGGAGTTGGCAGTCGTTCAACTTCCAGGAAGAGCACAATTACTTCACGAACAAGACGTGGTTCTTCCAGTGGTTCGTCGATCAGTTCAATCGGAAATGGAATTCGGCGACTGAGTATGAGCCGTTTGTGCCGTTGCCGCCGGAGGTGCCGGTTAATCGCGCGCCGGCCAATGCGTCGACGGCGGGACTGTCGGTGACGTTGACGTGGGAAGGTGGACGTTGGGCGCACAAGTACGACGTTTACCTGGGGACGAATGCGAATAGTCTTTCGCGAATTGCGACGGACGTGGTGACGGGGACGCTTGGGCCTGATGGTCCGGAGACGTATCAGGTTTCCGGGTTGCCGAACGGTGTAACGCATTTTTGGCGCGTTGTGGGAAAGACGATGGCGGGCCAGACGGCTGATGGGCCGATTTGGAGTTTTACGACGTCAAGTAACGCGCCGTCGCCGACGCCGACACCGTCGCCGACTGCGGAGTCGCCGAATAACACTCGCGTTCCGCCGGCAACGCAGATCGTTGATAGCAACGGCGATGTTTGGACACGGACGAGCAACGGATCGATCCTGCGTAACGGTGGGAGCACAGGCGGCGTTGGTTCGCAGATTCTTTACTGCGCGCGGGTTGTTTATGTGCTCGGTACCGATTCGCAATGGTACCGGTGGAGCAATGGCTGGTCAGCATCAGGACCAGTTGATCCATGCGGTGGTGGCGGGACACCTACTCCGACTCCGACACCTACGCCGACTCCGACGCCAACACCTACTCCGACTCCAACACCGACTCCTACGCCTACGCCTACGCCTA
>JAICGQ010000457.1 GCA_025923035.1 Pyrinomonadaceae bacterium
GACCGGCTTCGCTGCTTTGAACGATGGTCTACTTCCCACCAATCAAGATCAGCCGCGCGCTAACTTCTTCTCGAGCGCGGGCAGCACCGGCGCGCGTTTCCGCCTCGACTTGGGCAAGCTGGTGGAGATCGCACAAGTTAACTCCTACTCGTGGCATCCCAACTCGCGCGGCCCGCAAGTGTACTTGCTTTACGCGAGCGATGGCGCCGATCCGAAATTCAATGCCGAGCCCAAGGGCTACGTCGACCCGACCACTGCCGGGTGGGTGCTTCTCACGATCGTCGACACACGACAGAAGTATGGTTCGATGGGTGGGCAATACGGAGTAAGCGTCGCCGCCGCTAACGGCACTCTGGGTAAGTATCGTTACCTTCTCTTCGACACGGTCGCCACCGAAACCGAGGACGACTGGGGCAACACGTTCTATAGCGAGATCGACGTGATCGAGCGAGCGCCTTAACTTTCCTCACGATCGCTTGAAATCGAGGATCCGGCGCACCTCTTTCATCGTGGCGAAGCCGCGATCGTGGAAACCGTAGATCCGTGCCGGTTCGATGTTGTTTCTGATTAGCCACTCGCCAAAGAACTTCATGACTCGATCACGCGATGGATCTCTGGCGGGGAACGCGGACATCCCGCTGTAGTAGAAGAGATCTCCTTGAAACAAGATCTTTTCCTGTGGAAGATAGACCACGACGTTCTCCGCTGAGTGTGGACTCTCGCCGGTGCTGATCAACTCGACCGAGCGTTCACCGTCTGTAATGACTCGCTTTCGATCAAACGTCTCGATCTTCGCTGGACCAGGTTGTCGAGAGAACCTGTCGGGTATGACGGTGTATTTCGCGGTCGCGAGTTTCTGAAAGTAGTCGTTGTTGCCGGGCGTCGTCAGCAGGGTTGCGCCCTCGGCCCAAAAGGCTCGCGTGCCGCCGGCGTGGTCGCTGTGAAAATGCGTGACCGCGAGATACCGAATCGGCTTGTTGGGAATTTTCTCTTTGATCTTCTGAATGAATCGTTCGCTCACCTGATCGCTTCCCGCTTGTGCGTCAGCCGGAACCCGCTCGAGAGTCGGATGTTGGGCCGGGGCTTCGACTGCAAGGACGAAATCCTTAAACTCGACAAACATCGGATTGAGCCCGCCGGTGAGAAAAATGTAGACGCCCTTCGCGACTTCGGTCGCTTCGCCGACGGGCATCAAGTAACTACTCATCTGCGCGGAGACTTCAAATGCTGCCGCAGCCTTCGGCGAATCTGCTGCGATTTCCGTAAACTCGATCTCGCGATAAGGCTTCCCGGCCAGAAGAATTCTGTAACCACTCGGCGCCCAGCCCAACTTTTCATCACGACGATAAGCGTTGTAAACAAACTCAACGGTCGCGTCGCCGAAGCCCGGAAAATCCATCGCGTATTCATACTTTGACAGCAGATGAGTATCGGTTGCGAGGAAAAGCGTGAGCACTGTCTTGCTGTTCGGCAGAGGAAAGCCGATCACGTCGTGTGGTTTGCCGGAATAGTTTTGTTGGCCCAACCAGCGCAAATTGGTTGTTTGCGTGGAAGCTTCCAGTAAAAGCAGATGAGGAATGCTGCGGGCTATTCGCGCGCGTTCGGTTGCGGCAGAAGGATCGCGACCGGTTTGACTGATCAGATCGTCCTGGTGGTCCAGGACAGTTCGTTGGTCGCCCGCGTACATCCAACGCCGCCAGCGAAAGCTGCCATCGTGACGGCCGGTCCGTTGTTCGTAAAGAACCTTTTGCTCCGACGGCACGACAGCAGTCGTCTCTTCATGAACAGTTCTGGTTGGAGTGGAAGGATCCGGTCCCTGCAGATCAGCCGAGCGAAACTCGCTGCCTTTCCCTTTGAAATACAGCGAGTTCAAACTGCGCAGCCGCTCGACGCCGCCAAGCGCGGACAACGCCTGTTCAAGCACTTGCTGCGCTTTTTCGTTCTGGGCCGACGTCGCCGGAGTTGAAGCAACACTAACACAGAGTAAAAGCAGGAGGATCGAACCTGATTGCTTCATAAATGGGTCGGTGCCCTATTCGTATCTCAGCGCAATTAACGGATCGACCTTCGCTGCACGACGCGCCGGAATGTAGCACGCGATTAAGGCGACGACAGTCAGTATCCCGATCACGCTCACATACGTCAGCGGATCGGTAGCCGTGATCTCGAAGAGCAGCGTGCGCATCAGTCGCGTCAGCGCAAACGCGCCCGCCAATCCGATAGCTGCGCCGATCAGCAACATGCTGAGGCTCTGTCCGACGACGAGTCGCAACACGTGCAGCGGTCGCGCGCCCAGCGCCATTCGCACGCCTATTTCTTGCGTGCGCTGCGCCACCGAATACGCCATCACGCCGTAAATACCAATCGCTGCCAGAAACAACGCGATACCTGAGAACGTCGCCAGCAGTAGCGCGAGGAAACGTGGTTGGACCACCGATCTCGATACCAGTTCATTCATGGACCGCAGATTGTAAACCGGCAACGTCGCATCCAATTCGCGAACGGCGCCGCGAATCGAGTTTTCGAGCGAGGCGGAATCATTCGAAGCGCGAACGACGAAACTAACGTTCGAACCGAGGAACTGATTCGCCACTTGTCGTACCTGGAAGTAGAGTTCGGGTCCGGCGGGCTTGTCCATTCCGGCGTTCTTCGTGTCTTCGACTACGCCGACAATCGTGCACCACACCTTGGGATCGGCAAACCCCGGATTCACTCGCCGCCCAATCGGACTTCCTGTCCAAAACCTTTTTGCGAGCGCCTGGTTGACGATCACCACGGGCATCGAGTTGGGGTTCTCGTCCTGTTGCTCAAACGTGCGCCCCTCCAGCAACCGGATCTTCATCGTCTTGAAGTAATCGTTACCAACAACATTCCAGTAGTCGACGTTCTGCGCCGGGCCATCGGGTGTCGGCTGGTAACCTTCGATCTCGGTGTCGTTAGCATTGATGCGGCGCAGCGGAGGTAGTCCGCTGGCCAACGAGACACCGGCCACGCCGGGAATCGCCTTGAGCCTCTGCTCGAGGGAGTTTACAAACTGAAGGCGTTCAGGGTTCGGATATCTCGCTGTCGGAAGATTCAGGCTGAAGCTGACGACGCCTTGCGGATCAAAGCCGGTGTTCACTTGTTGCAACTTCCAGAAGGCGCGAATCACCAGGCCCGAGCCGATGACCAGGATCACTGCGAGCGCAATCTCAGTGATTACGAGACCTTTGCGCAGCGCCTGTCCGCCACCGCGAATCGTGCGCTGGCCGGCGCCGCGAATCCAGTTAGCTAGATTTCGTTCGCTGACCTGGATCAGTGGCGCGAGACCAAACAGGAAGACAGCAACGACGGCAACTGCGATCGTAAAGCCGAGTACCGGCAGACCAACACCGATCTCTTCAGTTCGCGGCAC
>JAICGQ010000458.1 GCA_025923035.1 Pyrinomonadaceae bacterium
TCAGGAACACTTCGGGCAATACGCTTTCATCGAACGCATGGTGCGAGTGACGCGGCGTTTGGATTCAACGCGCCCGGTGATCGACAACGATGGTTGGGAACACACGGACATCACCGACATCTGCGCCATCCACGACTACACGCCGACGGCGGAACGATTGTCTTCGCGTTACGAAGAGACGTTGAAGAGTGGTGAACTTCCGCCCAAGGTTTGGGTCGACAAGCCGCTCTTCGCTCGTGGTTCGAGATTTCGCGGTCAGCCGATCGTGCTGTCGGAAATTGGCGGGTTCCTCGCGATACCGACAGACATTCCGCCCGAGAAGCGCGACTTGTTGTATCGCTTCTACGCTTCGTTTGAGAAGCCGGAAGAGTTGCTGGCGAACTATCGCGATTTGATGCGCGGCATTGCGTCGTTGAAGTTCCTGGCGGGGTTCTGTTACACGCAGTTGACTGACATCGAGCAGGAGATCAACGGTCTGCTCACTTACGACCGCCGTCCGAAAATCCCTCCCGAAGCTGTCGCCGAGATTCACGCTGAATTCTTTCGCGAGCAACAATAGCGTTCACCTGTAAGTTTCCAATACAGATCACGCGGATTTTGTGTGGATACTCAGATCATTCGTGTGGCTCGATAGTTGTGTGCATGTTTCCCGGAGGAATGTGCGATGGCAGAAACAACATCACATACGACAACCGATCATAAGAAAATACAAAAGTGGGTTGACGAGCGCGGTGGACATCCCGCTCGCGTGAAGGGAACTGAAAGTAAGAACAGTCCCGGTTTGTTGCGAATCGATTATCCCGGTTTCTCCGGTGAAGACAGCCTCGAGGAGATCTCATGGGAAGAGTTCTTCGACGCTTTTGAGAAGAACGGGCTGGCATTTCTTTATCAGGACAAGACGGCCGACGGGAAAGTCAGCCGCTTTTCGAAACTGGTCGATCGCAACAGCGAGAAAGATCATTGATGCAAGGGGTTTGTTCAGGGGGAGGAAGTTATGGAAAGTAAGGCGAAGCTCTTCGGTCATGCGATTCACCCGATTTTGATCGTCTATCCGCTGGGGCTTCTATCGGCCGCGGTGGTGTTTGACATCATCTATCTCGTCACGGCGAATCCGACGTGGTTGACTGTGTCATTCTGGATGATTGCGGCGGGTTTGATCGGCGGCCTGATGGCAGCAGTGTTTGGGTTGATCGACTACCTGAACATTCCGAACGGAACCAGGGCGAAGCGCATCGGACTGGTGCACGGACTCGTGAACGTCGGCGTCATGGCGTTGTTTGCGATCAGTTGGTTACTGCGCAGCGGTGTGGCAGACATCGAGGCGCCCTCGTTAGTCGCGTTTGCACTGTCGTTCATCGGCGTTGGTGCAGCGCTGCTTGGCGGTTGGCTGGGTGGTGAGCTCGTTGAGCGGCTCGGCGTTGGTGTTGCTGAACACGCGCACCTGAACGCACCGAACTCCTTGACGCAGCCGGATGCCAATGAACTGCGCGTGAGCGACAAACATCCCCGGCACGCTTAACGAGGCAGACCGTGAAACTCAAAAGACTGGAAGACCAGGTCGTCGTCATCACTGGCGCGACCAGTGGTATCGGACTCGTCACTGCACGCATGGCCGCAAAGCGTGGCGCAAAACTCGTCCTTGTCGCCCGCACCGAACAAGCGTTGTGCGAATTAACGGAAGAGTTGCGAGCCACCGGCACTGATGTGATCTACGTAAAGGCCGATGTCGGCATTGAACGCGACATCAAAAACGTTCGTGACGCGGCGTGCATGGAGTTTGGCGGGTTCGATACGTGGGTGAACAACGCCGCGGTTTCGATCTACGGCAAAGTTACCGACGTCGCAATCGAAGATCACCGCAGGCTGTTCGATACAAACTACTGGGGTGTCGTTTACGGCTCCCTCGTCGCCGCGGATCATCTGGCGACGAAAGGCGGCGCGATCATCAACATCGGCAGCACTCTGTCCGATCGCGCCATCCCGATCCAGGGTACGTATTCAGCTTCCAAACATGCGCTGAAAGGCTTCACTGATGCGCTGCGAATGGAGTTGGAGCACGATAAAGCGCGGATCTCCGTGACCTTGATCAAACCCGCGACGATAAATACTCCGTATCCGCAGCATGCGAAGAACTATTTGCCAACCGATCCCGCGTTGCCGTCGCCGGTTTACGATCCATCGATCGTCGCCGAGGCGATTCTGCACGCCGCGGAGAACCCGGTGCGCGATCTCTACGTCGGCGGCGCCGCGAAAGCGTTGTCTATGGCCGGCTACTATGCTCCCAACTTAACCGACAAGTTCATGGAGCGCACGATGTTTGACATGGAGCCGCGCGAAAAGCATTCTTCAGGGCAGCACCGGGGACTTCATTACCCGTCCAGCGAGCTACGAGAGAACGGGGACTACGACGGCCACGTGGCAAAAACGAGTCTCTACACAAAAGCGCGACTGCATCCGCGGATCACCGCAGGCTCGTTTGCCTTCCTCGCAGCAGCTTTGGGTTACGCTCTGTTGCGACGCACAAACAACAACGAGCCACAGAAAGAAATGTAATGCGCCATCCACTGGACGCAGATCGACTCGCCGTTCGTCACCGGCCAAAAGGTCAGCCGGTGATGCACCAGACGTGGGGCAAACTGCTCTTCATGCACTGGCGCATCGACGAGACGTTGCTTCGCCCGCATATCCCTGACGCACTCGAGATCGACACCTACGGCGGCTCAGCCTGGATCGCGATCGCTCCGTTCACGATGTGGGACGTTCGTGCATTGCCGCCGTACGTTCCGCCAGTGCCCGGACTTAGCGCGTTGCACGAGTTGAACGTCCGCACCTACGTTCACTACGACGGTGTGCCCGGTGTGTGGTTTTTCTCGCTCGACACAAATAGCAGCGCCGCAGTTCTCGGTGCGCGAACGATCTACCACTTACCTTATTACGCAGCCGACATCGAACTGAAACAACGCGGCAAGACGATCGACTACAGGTTGAGTCGAAAGGATGACGATCCGCCCGCGGAGTTTAAAGCCACCTGGAAGATTGGCGATCCGCTGCCTCAATCGCAACCCGGATCGAAGGAGTTTTTTCTGACAGAGCGTTACCTCCTTTACGCAGAACACGACGATCAACTCTACCGGGCCCGCATCCATCACGATCCGTGGCCGCTCCAGGAAGCGGAGCTCGTGAAGTGGGGATCTTCAATGATCGAAGCCAGCGGGCTGCGACAACCTCCCGGCGACCCAATCGTCCACTACGCGGAAGCGATCGACGTCGAGATCTGGTACCTCGAAAAAGTTGATTAATCGTTACTCTGTTCCCGACCGTACGAACCCAACAACATCATGTGAGTTAAATGCA
>JAICGQ010000459.1 GCA_025923035.1 Pyrinomonadaceae bacterium
TTCGACATTACTGACAAACACTTCGACCTGACCGTCGATCTCACAAGCGCCGTCGATAACAGTCCAGTAACCGGACGTCGGTCGCATCCCCATTGCCGTAATAATCACCATCTCTTTCGAGAAGTCGATCTCCGGAAGTGGTGGCATACCATTCTCCGGTGGAATTCGCGCGGTAAACTGTTTCCAGAAATCACTGAACTCGTCGCGAGTCTTAATAATGAAACGTTTTGCCGTTTCAGAGTAAAAGCCGTTAATAGGAGGGCGCGGCACCGGCCTGGTTCCGCCAAAGCGAAGCGGCAACTCGGGACCCGTCATTTTCGGTCCCGGCACCAACGTAATCGGCAACGACTTCCCGCGACATGTGACCGGCGCTGTGTCTTGCGCAGCACACCAGATTGAAAGACTCGTCACAACGGAGAGAAACAATAAAGCTACTTTCATTCTCGTGACCTCCGAATAACGTCTACGGCCGGCACTGGGATCTTAGATGAACTAACGCCCTTGCGGCGCGTTTAGGTAAATAAAATTTTCGAACCGCTGCACCGAGGGTCACGATCCTCGGCAGAGAGCAAGAAGAATCCGAATTAAAGCGCCTGACTTCGCGTTAGCCGGACATTTCCCGACACACTCGAGATCGTGATGGGCGAACCGCCCGCGCCGATCCGCGCACGTACGTTTGGTGACTTCTCTTCACTCTCCCGCACGACGTTCGGCACGTCGAAATAAACCTGACCGCTGATCGACTCGGCGTTGAAGTCAGCATTTACTTCGCTCTTGAATCCAATCTCGATCGACCCGCTCACACTTCTGATGTGAATGCCTTCGTTGCTCAAGCTGGCGAGCGTCGCGCTCAGCGAACCACTGATGCTCGACACGTGGAGAGATCCATTCACCTGGCCCAGACCAAGGTTGCCACTGACACTGGCGACTTTTGCGTCTGCGCCTACGTTCCCGATTTCGAGATTGCCACTGATGCTGCTCACTTGCAGTTTGCCGCCGACGTTGCCGATGTCGGCCGAGCCGCTAATACTACTAACATTCGTCTGGCCATCTACGTCGCCGACTCTGAGTTGACCGCTGACACTGCTGACTGCTAGATCGATCTGTCGTGGCAGCTTGAGTACCACGTTGTGGTCCACCCGAACATTGTCACGGCGTCTCTGTTCCGGCTCCTGTACACCACGAACGACAAGGCCGTTGCCGGTCTGTTCGACCGTTATCTTGTGATACTCGAGATCAGCGCGAGTGCGTGCTGAACGAACGATCTGCACTTCCGCCGTCGCGCTATTTCCGGTGACGATCTTGACGGGACCACGAATGCTGGAGACCTCGACGCGCGCTCCTGGCGCCAGTTGGTAGGTTTGATTTATTTCATCTCGCTCGCGAAAGTCGCTCCTCTGTGCAGTCTCCGTAGTGGGACCCGCAGGCGCCGCACCGCAGGACAACATCATCATGCTCATAAGCAGAACCGCTGCGATCATGACCTCCTCCTCTCTGAATTGTCGAAGTGGGTGACGCGGGGGAATTTGACGGTCGGATTCTATCATGTCTAGACTACTGCTTCTGTTCTCCCGGCGTCACCGAGGCCAATCCGCGACCCTGTTTTTAGGAATCGAGAAAACCCGAAATGAGAGCTCATTGTGTGCAAATTCTGGCGACGATCTGTGCGTCTCTTCTTTTAACCACTGCCGCGTTTGCCCAGGCCGCGCTAAAGGTCGGCGCGATCGAGACGGAAGGTCTTAAAGCTTTGACCACGGAAGCGGTGATCGCCACCAGTGGTTTAAAAGTTGGCGATACTTTTTCAGTTGAAGCAACCGATGCGGCGGCTGAGCGCTTGCTGAACAGCGGCCTGTTCAAACGCGTCGCGTATCGCACGAAGAACGCAGGCGGCAACGTTACGATTACGTTTCAGCTTGAAGAAACGAAGGGTCAATCGTCGCCAGTCGCTTTCGATAACTTCATCTGGTTCACCGACGAAGAACTGACCGCCGCGATCGTCCGCGAGGTTCCCTCTTTCAACGGTTCGGCGCCCGACATCGGCAACACCAACGAATCCATTAAGAAAGCGCTCCAGAACCTGCTAACCGAACGCAAGCTGCCCGGACAAGTGGAATACAACCTCACCGACCGCGAACACTTGTTTCGCGTCGAGGGTGTTCCGATGAAAATTTGCGCGCTGCACTTTCCTGGCGCGCAAACCGTTTCGGAGAAAACGTTGATTGAAACGACGCGTAGTTCTATGGACTCCGAGTACTCTCGCGGATCGGCGAACACTTTTCCGAGCTATGGTCTCTATCCGATCTACAGCGAGCTGGGTTACCTGCGCGCAACATTCGGAACGCCGGTGGCCAAGCCTGCGACCGGGTGTGAAGGCGTCGACTTAACGATCACTGTCAACGAAGGTCCGAAGTACTCGTGGGCCAGGGCGGAGTGGTCCGGCAACCAGGTGTTGGCAGCAAAAGAGCTTGACGATGCCTTAGGGATGAAATCGGGCGACGTCGCAAATGGCAAGAAGTTTGACAAGGGCTTGCAAGAGGTGCGGAAGGCTTACGGCAAGCACGGTTACATTGCGTCGCTGATGAAACCCGCCCCTGAGTTTGACGACGCCGGATTAAAAGTAATTTACAAGATCACCGTCAACGAAGGGCCGCAATATAAGATGGGGACAGTCGAGTTTAAAGGGTTTTCAGCCGAGGACACGGCCACGCTCGCTAAGAAGTGGTCCATCAAAAGCGGAGACGTTTACGATCAAACTTACGCTGTTAATTTTCTGCGTGATGCAGGACGGGAAATGATGCCGCGCATCGCGAGAGAACGTCAGTCACAGGGGAAGCCGTTGCCAAACCTGGGCGTCGACGAAAAAGCAGATCGCCGGTCTTTAACGGTCAACGTGACGATTCAATTGAAGGACTGATGTTAGTGAGAGACCCCGCATGATTCTACGCTCAAAGACCTCCTATCGATTCAGCGTTGGATTTTTGACTGCGGCTGTAGTTTTGCTCCTGCAAACTCCAACAACTTCACAAACGCGTCTTTCGTCTCCAGCCGCTTCCGGAAAAACTCAAGCGCCACGAAAGGACAATAGCCCGAAGAAACGCGAAACGCCGAGGCCCAATCTCGCCACCGAGCCAACGCTCTACGTAGTCGGCTACGCGCATCTCGACACTGAGTGGCGTTGGGAGTATCCGCAAACTATCGGCGAGTATCTCCCGAAGACGATGCGGAATAACTTCGCCCTGTTTGAAA
>JAICGQ010000460.1 GCA_025923035.1 Pyrinomonadaceae bacterium
ACTCCCGTGATCAAGTTGGCGTCGAACACTCCGGTGTTCCAGCGAATGGCGAACGATCTCGATCTGTCGGCCGGCGGCGTGATCGACGGCACTGAGACGATCGACGAAGTGGGCCAACGCGTTTTTGAGCGAGTGGTGGAAGTCGCGAGTGGACTTCAAGCCAAAGCTGAAGAGCACAAACATCGCGAGTTTCAGTTCTGGGCCGAGCAAACAGTCTCGCTGTAGTTCGCGTTTCCTTCCTGATCAACTATCATTCCGCCCTGCATGACGAAGAAACTGCTTGGCATTGACGTTTCGACCACCGGCGTCAAAGCGCTGGTGATCGACGGCGACGGCGCGATCGTCGACAGCTACACTACCCCGCTACAGTTATCTAACCCGAAGCCGCTTTGGTCAGAGCAACAACCCGGCGACTGGTGGGCAGCCGCAGTCAACAGCATTCAGCATGTTCTGCGTGAAACGAACGCCGGCGATATCGCAGCGATTGGCCTGACGGGCCAGATGCACGGCCTCGTGTTGCTCGACGATGATGGCGCAGTGCTCCGTCCAGCCATCTTGTGGAACGATCAGCGCTGTGCAACGGAGTGCGACGACATTCGCCGGCGACTCGGCAAAGAAAGATTGATTCAGATCTCCGGCAACGACGCCCTCACCGGTTTCACGGCGCCGAAGATTCTGTGGGTGCGCGATCACGAACCTGAGGTGTACGGTCGCGCGCGTCACGTCCTGCTGCCGAAAGACTATCTCCGCTACAAACTCACGCACGAGTACGCCATGGACAAAGCGGACGGCTCGGGAACGTTGCTCTTCGATCTCGAGCGACGCGACTGGTCCAACGACGTTCTCGAATCACTGGAGATTCCGGCCGGCTGGTTGCCGCCAACATTTGAAGGTCCGGAGATCACGGGTCGTGTCACAAACAAGGCCGCGCAAGCAACGGGACTGCAAGTAGGGACGCCGGTTGTTGCAGGCGGTGGCGATCAGGCGGCGGGCGCAGTCGGCGTCGGCGCGATTCGTCCGGGTGTTCTTGCAGTGACGATGGGCACCTCGGGTGTCGTCTTCGCCGCGACGGAAACGCCGCTAATCGAATCGCAGGGACGGCTGCACGCCTTCTGTCATGCCGTGCCCGAGCGTTGGCACTTGATGGGAGTGATGCTGAGTGCGGCAGGCAGTCTGCAATGGTATCGCGACGCGCTTTATCCGAACGTGAGTTTCGAGGAGCTTGTTAGTGAAGCTGGTCGCGTGCCCGCGGGCAGCGACGGACTTCTGTTCCTGCCGTATCTCTGCGGCGAGCGTACGCCACATCCGGATCCACTCGCACGCGGATCGTGGGTCGGACTGACCACTCGCCACACACGCGCGCATCTCACGCGCTCGGTACTCGAAGGCGTCGCATTTGGCTTGAAAGACATTTTCGCGCTGATTCAGTCAGTGGGTTTGAAAGAGATTGACCAGGTGCGCGTTTCCGGAGGCGGCGCGAAGAGTGAATTGTGGCGCCAGATTCTTGCCGACGTGCTTGAAAGTGAACTCGTGACGGTCAACACAACTGAAGGCGCTGCTTACGGCGCCGCGTTGCTGGCGGGGGTCAACGCAGGTGTGTGGCCCGACGTCGACACCGCTTGTTCACAAACGATCCGCGTGGGCGACCGTGTCTCGCCCGACGACACAAACGTTCGACGTTACGCCGAGTTGTATCGTCACTACCAGTCGCTCTATCCCGCGCTCCGTCAGGTTTCGCACGCACTGTCCGCCTTCGAAAGCGATTCGTAGTCCTACGGCGCGATCCGGATCGTGCCCATGTTGCTGGCCCGGGTGTGTGACCTGACAATCACCGTACAGGTGCCGGCCGGAATGTTGCTCGGCAGCCTGAACACGATCTGCATCAAGTCCGTATTGGGAACGGCGCGGAAATCTTCAGCAAACACATCGAAGACCTGGTTGTTACTCGCGATCAACCGCACGCTCACCGCACCCGACGCTTCACCCGGGTTCAATTGCAAATTCCTCACGAAGAGAACCACTCGCGTGTTTCGATCCGTTCCGTTTGCAAACAACTCCGGAACAGTTACGACGCGGAACGGATCTCTGAGCGCAAGCAGCGCATCGAGAGCGGCCGCCTGATTGACGCCCGGCCCCATCTCCTCGAGGATCAACTCAATCACGTCGTCGTTGAGGATTACGCCCACGCCCGTATCGTTTGCAATCGTTGCGTTGGAAACGCCTGAGAGACTCAGCGCGAAAGTTTCATTCGCTTCCGCGCTCGTATCACCGCAAACCTTCACTGGAATGATCGTCGAGAATGTACCCGGTTGAAAGGTTATCGTGCCTGATGTCGACTCGTAGTCGACGCCCTGAGTTCCACACGCGGCGCCGCCGTGTGCGTTGAAGTTAACAGTCGCATAGTTAACGCTGACCGTTCGTCCCGTCGCGGCGGAGAGTCGCACTTCAAGGCGCGCATCAGTTGTTCCGGAGTTACCTTCGGTGACGGACGCATTGAAGGCTAACAAAGCAGGCACAGTGATTCGGTCCTGGATCGTGATGACCATACTCGCGGGCGCGCCTATGGCTTCAATATTCGCAGCGTTCTTTAGCGACAACGTGAACGTCTCATCCGGCTCCGTCGTGGCATCGTCAAGAATCGGGACCTGGATCGTCTTACTCGTCTCACCGTTCGCGAAAGTCAACGTGCCAGAGGTCGCGGTGTAGTCCTGACCGGCTATCGCAGTGCCGTCGGATGTCTCATAGTCAACGGTCAAGTTACCCAGACTGCCGCCCGTTCGCTGAACGGTGAGCGTCGCCATGCCGACGTCTTCGATCACAAAGAATGAATTGAAAGGAAACTGTGCAGCTCCGGTAGCGGCACTCGCGTCGGCCGCCGAAAACAGTGACGTATTGCCATTGGGATCGGTCGCCGTCGCCGTAATCACTCGTCCAGCCGGCAACGCCTTGGGAATGACGACGGTGAACGCCACATTGCCACTTCCGGCGGTGGGAAGAGAACCCGTACCGAAGAATAAAGCGCCCTCGCCGCCTAGCGGCGAATCGACTGAGGCGTTCGAATAAAAGTCGAGATCGAACGTAGTGTTGGGCGTGGAGTTCAAACTTCCCTGGATCGTAGTGCTGCTCCCACTCGATATTACGGTTGTTATGATCGGGAAATTCTGCTGGTTGTTTGGACCGGTATCTGCGTCACCGGGATCGTTGAGACTTGTGCCCGTCATGAA
>JAICGQ010000461.1 GCA_025923035.1 Pyrinomonadaceae bacterium
GATCGGGAAGTATCACATCCAGGTCTGCCGTACGCTGTCGTGCAAGATCATGGGAGCGGGAAAAGTCGTCGAACATTGCGTGAAGAAACTCGGAATCAAGGTAAACGAGACGACGGCTGACGGGCGCTTTACGTTGTCGGAGGTCGAGTGTCTTGGATCGTGCGGCACGGCGCCGATGATGCAGGTTAATTTTGACTATCACGAAAACCTGACACCGGAAAAGATCGATCAGGTGCTGGACGCGCTGCCATAAAGTTTATGCGTATCGAAGCCATCGGTTGTGAACCACTTCAACTCCGTCGAGTTCATCTCGAGAACTCGCGCTCGCTTGACGTCTACCGCGCCAATGGTGGCTACGAGGCGCTCAAAAAGGTGCTCGACGGCATGTCGCCGGACGACGTGATCAACGAGGTGAAGAAGTCTGCCCTGCGTGGGCGTGGCGGCGCGGGTTTTCCGACCGGAATGAAGTGGGGCTTCGTGCCGAAAGATTCGCCGAAACCGAAGTATGTCGTTTGTAACGCGGACGAATCGGAGCCGGGCACGTTCAAAGATCGCTACCTGATGGAACGCGATCCGCACATGCTGATCGAAGGCATGTTGATCGCGGCCTACGCGCTCGGCGCGAGGACCAACTACATCTACACGCGCGGCGAGTACAAGTATCTGATCGACATCATGGACGTCGCGTTGAAGGAAGCACGCGCGGCCGGGCTAGTCGGCGAAAAGATTCTCGGCACCAACTTCGCTTGCGATATTCATACGCACACCGGCGCCGGGGCTTACATCTGCGGTGAAGAAACCGCGCTGCTGAGTTCACTTGAAGGACTGCGCGGACATCCGCGTATGAAGCCGCCCTTCCCCGCCGTCTCCGGTTTGTATGCGTGTCCGACGGTCGTGAACAACGTCGAAACGCTGACCGCCGTGCCCGACATCATCAAGATGGGCGGCGAGGCTTATCAGAAACTCGGTACGGAGAAGAGCGGCGGCACGAAATTGTGGTCCGTCTCCGGTCACGTCAACAGTCCCGGCGTTTACGAACTGCCGATGGGCTATGACGACATGGAAAAGTTCATCATGGAAGACTGCGGCGGGATGCTCGGCGGCAAGAAACTGAAAGCCGTGATTCCGGGCGGATCTTCCGTTTACATCATGCGTGCGGATCAGATCGTTGGAAAAGACGTGCGCATGGATTACGAAGGACTCGTGGCTGCGGGATCGAGTGTCGGTTCCGGCGGTTTCATCGTTATGGACGAAACCGTCGACGTCTTCGAATCGACCAAGAACCTGACCGAGTTTTACAAACACGAATCGTGCGGCTGGTGCACGCCGTGTCGCGAAGGCACCGATTGGCTGGTGAAAATTTTCAAACGCATCGACAACGGCGGCGGGCGTCTCGAAGATGCGCAGTTGATGCTCGATCTTTGCGACAACATCGAAGGCAAATCGTTCTGCCCGCTGGGCGATGCAGCCTCCTGGCCCATCCAGTCCGCAATCAAGCGGTTCCCGGAAGATTTCGCGCGCAGATTACAGAGAAATGGCGACTGAGTTAGCAAAAGTCACAATTAACGGAAAGTTGTTTGAAGTTCCCAAGGGCGCGCGACTCATCGACGTGTGTCGCGAAAAGGGATTCGACATTCCTTCGTTCTGCTATTACGCCGACCTCGCGCTGCAAGCTTCGTGTCGCATGTGTCTCGTGCGCATCGAGAAGATGCCGAAGCTTCAGACGTCGTGCACGATCACTTGCACCGACGGCATGGTCGTCACCACGCAGAGCGAAGAGATCGAGAAGGCCCAGCGCGCCATGACCGAGTTTCTGCTGGCGAACCATCCGCTCGATTGCCCGGTGTGCGATCGCGGCGGCGAGTGCGAACTTCAGGAGATGACATTCGACTGGGGCGGACTCGAAGAGCGCTTCACCGAACAGAAAAACTACTACGCTGAGAAATATCTTTCGCCGATGGTGGCGAACGATTCGCAGCGCTGCATTCTCTGCAAGCGCTGCACGCGCGTTTGCGACGAGTGGATGGGCGAGGACGCGATCGAGGCTGGTGGACGCGGTGCGCATACCGTCATCGGCACGTACATGGGCTGGCTCGATTGTTCGCAGTGCGGAAACTGCATTGAAGTCTGCCCAACGGGCACACTGCTCGACGCGACTTATCGTCATCAAACGCGTCCGTGGGAGTTGGCCCAAACGATTTCGACCTGCAACTTCTGTTCTGACGGTTGTCAGATGTCGCTTGGCTCGCGTGGCGGTGAATTAATGCGCGTCGTGGCGCGCGATCGTTACGTCAATGGCATCAATGGCGAGTTTCTGTGTGTGAAAGGACGGTTTGGGCATCCGTTCGTCAATCACGAGGCGCGCATTCGCACGCCGATGATTCGTTACAAGAAAGGCGGCAAGCTGATTCCCGCGACGTGGGACGAAGCGATTCGTCACGTCGCCGAACGTCTCGATGCGGTCGCAGAGGCGCATGGACGAAACGCGATCGGCATCCTAGGTAGTCCGCGATTGACGAACGAAGCGCTGTACGTGCTGCACAAGTTTGCGACGGATTTAGTCGGCACTGACAACTACACCACGACCGACGCATTCACGCTGAAACCTTTCTTCGACAACCTCGGCGGTCAGTTGGCAACGCATCGCGACATCCGTTACGCGAAGACGATCCTGCTGATCGGCGGCGAGCCTGAAGAGTTGCAGCCGCTGACGGGCAAACAGATCCGCCAGGCCGTGCGAAACGGCGGTGCGAAACTGATCATCGCCAATCCGGTTCGGATTCGTCTCGTCGAGCAGGCCGCGGCTTTCCTTCACATTCGACCGGGAACTGAAGACGCAATCGCCCTCGCGTTTGCGAATCCATCGAGTGACGCGCTGGCGGCAAAGAAAGCGGGTATCGAAACGAAAGAGATCGAGGCCGTGCGCCAGATCATCGGCGATACACAAGGCGACCTGATCGTGATGTTTGGCGGCGAGCTGAGTCGCGAAGCGCAGGCGGTCGTGGGCCAACTGGCAAGCGTGTTCGCCGCAGACACACGGCGCGTGCTGTTCCATCCATTACCGTTATTCAACAACAGTATCGGCGCGCACGACATGGGCATGATGAACGGCGCGATGACTCCGTCCGAAATGCTCGAAGCTTCGGGCGACGCTATCCGCGCGATGTACGTCGCGGGCAGCTTCCTGCCACAACATCTGGAAGCAGCCGAAAACGCACTGGC
>JAICGQ010000462.1 GCA_025923035.1 Pyrinomonadaceae bacterium
CAGCTTCACTCCAGGGGCATGAACATGCTCGTTCTGGATCTGCGCGGCAACCGTGGTGGTCTGTTGATTCAGGCCGTGCGAGTGGCGAACAGGTTTCTGCAACGCGGACAGATGATCGTTACGCAAAAGGGCAGGATCAAAGACAGCACGCAGCCTTACGCGGCCGTGAATGAGAATCCTGATAGTGTTCCGGTGGTGGTGCTTGTCAATGGCGACACCGCGTCGGCCGCGGAGATCGTCGCAGGCGCGCTCCAGGATCACGATCGCGCGCTGATCGTTGGTGAGACGACGTTTGGCAAGGGTCTCGTTCAGTTCCCGTTCCAGTTGGACTACGATTCGGCGTTGTTGCTGACGATCGCGAAGTATTACACGCCGTCAGGTCGTTTGATTCAGCGCGACTACTCCGGTGGTGGCACCTACGACTACTACTTCCCGGGCGGTCTCGCGGCAGACAAGAACAACCAGAACAAGACGCCGCAGAATGGACCAGAGAGCCATACCGACATGGGCCGTGCCGTTTACGGCGGCGGTGGTATCGCGCCGGATGAAGTGGTGAAGCCGGGCACGATCAGCGCTGCCGAGCGTCATCTCCGAGATGTGCTTTTCGCGTTCTCGCTCGAGTTGATTTCCGGTCGCGTGGCAGGTTTCGAGTCTTACAAGGTACAACGCGCGATCGAGTTTGACCACGATCTCGTGAACGACGACTTTCCGATCACCGACCCGCTGTTCAAGGAGTTGAAGAAGTTTGCGGCGAGCAAGCCGATCTTCAAGGTGACGCCGGATCAGTTGGACAAGTCGCGCACATACGCCGAACGCCAGTTGCGCTACAACGTGCTGTCGGCCGCTTACGGCTATCGCACGGCGACGCAGGTATTCATCAACGATGGCGACCCGCAGATCGCGAAGGCAGTGGATGCAATGCCTCGTGCGCGTGAGTTGGCGCTGGCGGCGAGCAGAGCACGCGCCCGCGGTTAGCATCCGCGGTTCTTAACAATTCAAACGCTCACGACGATAGTGGTGAGTAACCGGCCGGCGACGCCCGATGCCAATCGCGTTTCTCGAAATGATTAACGTGGGCGGGAGTTGCCGGCGTTTGAATTCATTGGCCGGCGATTCCACGCGATTGAGAATGTCGCGCACAAATTCCGGTTCGAATCCCGTTTCCACAATCTCACTCGGCGTCGCTTTCAACTCAAAATACAACCTCAATATGCGATCGAGTTGGTCGTAAGGCGGTAGTGATTGATCGTCAAACTGTCCCGGCGCCAGCTCGGCGGACGGACGCTTATCGATGATCGACTTCGGAATGATCTCGCGATCTTTGTTTAGGTGATTTGCGAGTGCATAGACTTCGGTTTTCAGAACGTCGCCGATAACAGCGAGTCCCCCGTTCGTGTCGCCGTACAGCGTGCAATAGCCGAGCGCCAGTTCCGACTTGTTTCCGGTGGACAGGAGCAGCCGGTTTTCCGCGTTCGAGATCGTCATCAGTATATTGCCGCGCAAACGCGATTGCAGGTTCTCCGAAGCTAGCGCGGAGGTCGTGCGGCTTTCGGCAGATGGCTGCGGAAGCTTGAGTTGTTCGCGCAAGGTTTCGTAAGCGTTCGAGATCGGCTGCTCGATAACAGGCATGCCCAGGCGTCGACCGAGTTCGACTGAATCGTCGATGCTCGAACGTGACGAAAACGGCGACGGCATCATCACGCTTAAGACGTTTTCTGCGCCGATTGCTTCGCATGCGAGTGCCGCGACAACGGCGGAGTCGATGCCTCCCGATAGTCCAATGACGACGCGAGTGAACTTGTTTTTGCTCGCGTAGTCGCGAATGCCGAGCACGAGTGCGTCGTGAATCGTTTCGCTGTCGTCGCCGGGCAGACAGAACTTGTCGGCGACGTCGCAGTCGAGGTCCACCGTTCCGATGAACTCTTCAAACGGCGGCGCCTGCATGATGATCTTGCCGTTTGCGTCTGCGACGATGCTGGCGCCGTCGAAGATGATTCCGTCGTTGCCGCCGACCAGGTTGACGAACACGATTGGGACCTTCGCGGTTCGTGCGCGATGCGACACCATCTCGCAGCGCTGGCCCATCTTGCCTTTGTTGAATGGCGACGCGTTGATCGAGACGAGCACATCAGCGCCTAGTTCGATTAGTTCATCGGCTGGATCGTTGGTGTAGAGACGTTCCTTCCAGAACGTTTTGTCGTTCCAGAAGTCTTCGCAAACGGCGACGCCGAGTTCTTGATCTGCGTTATTTAATGTGAATAAGTGCCGTTGTGGTGATGGTTGGAAATACCGCGGGTCGTCGAACACGTCATACTCGGGCAGCAGCGTCTTATCAGCGAAACCTTTCAGTTGTTTGTTTCGGATGACGGCTGCCGAATTATAAAGCCGTCGCCCGGTAGTTAATCCGGACGGCCGCACAGTACCGACAATCGCGGTGATCCCTTCAGTCGCATCGATGATTTTTTGTAACGGCGCGAGAGCGCACTGCTGCACGTCGCGATCGAGAAACCAGTCGAACGACGTGTATCCCTGGACGCACGCCTCCGGCAGGACGACGAGATCGGAGTTGTCCTTCTTTCCCTGTTCGATCGCACGAATGATCCGCGCGGTATTGCCATCGAAGTCGCCGTTAGTAGTATTGATTTGCCCTATAGTGACGCGCATTTGCGATAGATCGTGCACGATCTATCTTACGAGCGCAATTGTGGATGATTTGGTCGTCAAAGCGGCGATGCGCTATATTCTTGAGGCCACAATGCGGAGGGGTCGCATAATGGTAGTGCAGCGGTCTTGAAAACCGCCGGCCGAAAGGCTATGCAGGTTCGAGTCCTGTCCCCTCCGCCACTAGCTTTCAACAACTTACGCTACTCGCACGATCACATTCCATCGGTCCCTGTACCGAGTTGGCGCGATTTTGGCGCGCTCCTGGGCCGGAACGGCTATGGTTGCTTGTTCAACGAATCAACCGCCGTGCGTAGGTTCTGCGGCATCGCATGAGTGTAACGAGACGTCATCTGCAATGTCGTGTGACCCAACAATGTCATGATGTCCATCTCATGAACGCCTTTTGCTCGCAAACGGGTCGCAAACGTGTGACGCAGATCGTGAAACCTGAGACCAGAGATGCTCGCCTGCTTGCATGCTCCTTCCCACGCGTGCCTGAAGGTCGTCAGCTTCAAACCCGTGCGGGCATAACTGAAAACATG
>JAICGQ010000463.1 GCA_025923035.1 Pyrinomonadaceae bacterium
AACACGAGCGCCGGCGCTTCGCAGAGATCAAGCATGCGCGAGATGTTAGCGATGTGTGACGTAAACGTCGAAAGATTCGCTGCCAGCGATTGATGATCGCCGATGTCGGCAAGCACCGACGCATAAAACGGCACACGCGCTGATTTCGCCGGAGCGGAAATGCCCGACAAAGCGGCCAGCGCTAACAGTCCGGTGGTTTTGAGTACCACCGTTTTGCCGCCCGCATTAGCGCCGGAGATCACCATCGCGTTCTTCTCGTCATCGAGCGCAAATGAAACAGGAACGACTTCTCCACCACTGGCACGCAGATTTTCCTCGAGCAACGGATGACGAGCTTCGATTAACTCCAATCGACCGCTCGACAGCGGCGTTGCAAGCTCGCGGTCGATTTCCGGGATCACGCAGTTGAATCGCTGGTGAAACAAGGCCTTTGCGTTAATGAAATCCAGCTCGGCAACGGCTGCGGCGGCCATTTCGATGGCCGGCAACTGCGCCCGCAGTTCTTCTGTCAACGCAGACAATATCCGCGCAATTTCGCGCGCTTCTGCCTCACGCAGTCCCTGTAATTCGTTGTTTGCGTCGATTGTTTCGAGCGGTTCGACAAACGCTGTCGCGCCGGACGACGAGTAACCATGGGCCACGCCCGCGACGCGACCACGATGATCTGCCTTCACTGGAATCACGAAACGATCGTTCCGCATCGTCACGAGCTCATCCTGGATCGCTTCCGCCGATCGCCGCATCACGCCTTCGAGCGAGCGTGTGATGCGCGAACGCAGCGTCGTGATCTCGTGACGAATACCGGCGAGTTCCGGACTCGCGCGATCGTCCAGTTCTCCGTCGGGCAGGATCTTGTTGGTGATTCGCGCTACGAGCGAATTCAGATCGCGAGGCAACGTCTCGACGAGTCGCCAAAGCGCCGGTGCGTTGTCGCGCTCGTCGAAGATTGCCGCACGCGCTGACATGGCTTGTTCGCACAAGCGCGACATCTGCAACAGCGCGAGCGTGTCGAGCGGCGCGCCCTCGACGTGCAAGCGGGCGATTGTTTCAGCCGGATCGCTGATCTCGTTGAACGACCAGCGCGCGCCGCGGTTGCGCAGCGTGACGCATTCTGCAAGCGAAGTTATCTCGTTTCGCAACGCGAGCGGGTCTGCGAGAGGCACAAGTGTTTCCACACGACGCTTGCCCGCTTCGGTCTGCGCGTTTCGTTTGATCAGGTCCAGCAACTGCTGGTATTCGAGTGTTCCAAAAGCCTGGTCGTTCATGGGCGAGTGAAAGGTTACAACGCGCCGGGACGACAAACAAATCGGTCCACATATACAATGGCAGCCATGGACGAATTTGATCGATATCGCGCGGAGATGAACGAAAAACTGCTCGGCAGCGGGCATCTCGGCATCAAGCGCTTCTTCGCCCTCGATACGCAGGCTTACGAAGACGGCGCCCTCGACAAGAAAACCAAAGAGCTGATGGGACTCGTAGCTTCTACGGTCCTGCGGTGTGACGACTGCATCACGTATCACGTGAAACAGTGCCTGCAGATTGGCGTCAGCCGCGACGAGTTTCTGGATGCGTTCAATGTGGCGCTCGTGGTCGGCGGTTCGATCACGATTCCGCATCTGCGGCGTGCGATAGAGCGCGTCGACGAACTTTTGCCCCAGCAGTGAAATACGGATTCTTAGCGCTGATTCTGCTTTCGGCTGCGATTGCAGCAAGTTTTACGTTCGGTTCCGAGCGAGGTGTTGTTATGTCTACACAGGAAAGAGCGCGAGTTCGCGCACCGGAGATTCAAGGTGGCAGTGGCTGGTTGAATACTGACAAACCGCTCTCCATCGCGGCGCTCAAAGGCAAGGTCATACTGCTGGACTTCTGGACCTACGGCTGCATCAACTGCATCCACATAATTCCCGATCTGAAAAAGCTCGAAGCGAAGTATCCGAACGAGCTCGTGGTGATCGGCGTCCACTCCGCCAAGTTCAAAAACGAGAAAGAGACGGAGAACATCCGGCGCATCATCCTGCGTTACGAGATCGAGCATCCGGTTTACAACGACTCGGAATTCGCTGTCTGGCAGAGTTACGGCGTGCGCGCCTGGCCCACGCGCGTTTTGATCGATCCGGCGGGTTACATCATCGGCGGCGTCTCCGGCGAGGGTTATTACGACGTGCTCGACGAGACGATCGGAAAAGTCGCCGCGGACTTTCGCAAACGTGGCGAATTGAATGAAGAGCCACTGAAACTTGTTCTGGAACGCGCGAAAGTCGGCGACCTTCCGCTGGCGTTTCCCGGCAAAATACTTGCCGACGCCGCGAACGATCGACTCTTCATCGCCGACTCAAACCACAATCGCATCATCATCACCAAACTCGATGGCACACTCGTCGATACCATCGGCGCGGCTGACATCGGCGCTGCTGACGGTGCTTTCGACAAAGCGACTTTCTATCGTCCGCAAGGTCTCGCGCTCGCCGGCGATAGTCTCTACGTCGCCGATACCGAAAACCACCTGATACGTCGCGTCGATCTCAAGTCGCGCACCGTCGAAACGATCGCGGGGACAGGACAGCAGACACGCGAGTATCCGCCGAAAGGTGGTCCAGCCCGCACGACGGCACTGAGTTCGCCCTGGGACCTGGAACTGATCGGACGCGCGCTCTACATCGCGATGGCTGGTCCACACCAGATCTGGAAACTCGATCTCGACAACAAGCAACTCTCGATCTTTGCCGGTTCCGGACGAGAGGCACGTCTCGACGGAGCGCTCGCAGAGTCAGGATTTGCGCAACCATCCGGCATCGCTGCTATTGAGAACACGCTTTACGTTGCCGACAGCGAGTCGAACATCATTCGCGCGATCGACATCGCGGGCGGAACAGTGAAAACACTTGTCGGCGGAGATCTGTTTGAATTCGGCGACGAGGATGGTTCCGGCGATGACGTGCGACTGCAACATCCACTCGGCGTCGTTCCCGCGGGCGACAAACTGCTGATTGCCGACACTTACAATCACAAGATCAAGGAACTCGATCCGAAACGCCGTCGCGTAGTGAGCTTGTTCGGCACAGGCAAGCCAGGCCAGGCTGACGGCGCGTCACCGTCGTTTTACGAACCCGGTGGTCTAACCGTCGCAAACGGAAAACTCTACGTCGCCGATACAAACAATCACGCCATTCGCGTC
>JAICGQ010000464.1 GCA_025923035.1 Pyrinomonadaceae bacterium
AATAGACCGGAAGCAACTGAAGGCTACTTAACGTCTCCGTTCCAGATCGTAATCACGCAAACGACGATAGAGAGTTGAAGGTGAGATGCCGAGTATCTCGGCGGTCTTGCCGCGGTGCCAGCCTGTTTGCTCCAGCGCCGCGAGGATCTGTTGGCGTTCGCTTTCGCGCAACGATCCCGGCGTCGAGGCTACCGGAGCGGCCAGAACGGGCGCGACTTCAGCACCAGCGACTTGCGGCGCGGCCGCTGGAACTATCGGCGCGATCGCCGGTCGCGTGACCTCCGGAGGCAACTCGGAGAGCGTGATTCGTCCGTTATTCGAAAGAATCACCGCGCGTTCCAAACAGTTCTTCAGCTGCCGTACGTTGCCGGGCCAGTTATACGCTCGCAGAGCAGCGAAAGCGTCGTCCGTCAATTCCGGCGGATGCGTTCCCGCGATCCGCTTCAACAGATAACGCGTCAACGGTTCGATATCTTCCGGTCGTTCCCGCAACGGCGCGAGACTGATCTGAAAACCGTTGATGCGATACAACAAGTCCGAACGAAACACGCCATCGTTAACGACCGCATCGAGATTGCGGTTTGTTGCCGCCACGATGCGCACGTTCACTTCGACTTTTCGCACACCACCGACGCGGAAAAACGTTCGGGTCTCAATGGCGCGCAACAGTTTCGCCTGCAGTTGCGCCGGCAGTTCCGTCACTTCATCGAGAAACAACGTTCCCCCGTCAGCCAGCTCGATTAGACCAAGCTTCCTGCCCTTCGCGCCCGAAAACGCGCCCGCTTCGTAGCCAAATAACTCCGACTCCAGCAGCGACTCCTGAAACGCCGCGCAGTTCAGATCGACAAACGACGCGTCAGCTCGATTCGACAAGCGATGAATCGCGTGCGCGACCAACTCCTTACCCGTGCCCGATTCACCCGTGATCAGCACGGACGCTTCCGAAGGCGCGACGCGTTCGATCAAACGGATCGCTTCCTTCATCACTTCCGAAACCGACACGATCTCGGGCAGCGCCGATTGCCGCGCGAGCTGCTCCCGCAAACGAGTGTTATCAACGCGCAGACGCCGTTTGTCGGCCGCCTGCCTCACGCGCACGTCGAGCTCAGAAATCGTGTAGGGTTTCGTGAGGTAATCGTAAGCACCAAGCTTCATCGCCTCAACGGCCGTCTCAACCGTTGCCTGGCCCGTCAACATGATCACTTCCGGCGGGTTGGGACGTTGATGTACGCGTCGCAGCAGTTCCATGCCGTCGATGCGCGGCATGTTGATGTCGCACAACAACACGTCGACATTGCTCTCTTCGAGCTTGCGCAAGGCGGCCTCGCCATCCGGCGCCGCTTGCACTCGATAGCCCAAACGCTCCAGTTCCTTTTGCAACACCAGCCGGAGATTGGCCTCGTCTTCTGCGATCAGAATTCGTGCTTGCTGTTGCTGTTGCTCGCTCAAACCGTGGGTTCCTCGTTTAGGTTTACTGCGGAAAGAGTGATTGTGAAAGTGGTGCCTGTACCGACAGTCGATTGCACGTTCAGGGTGCCGCCGTGCTCGGTTAAGATACCATAACACACGGCCAGCCCGAGACCGGTTCCTCGTCCGATTTCCTTCGTCGTAAAGAACGGTTCGAAGATCTTCGTGAGGTTCTCCTGAGGAATGCCGATACCCGTGTCGCTCAGTTCGACAACGACCTTATCGGCATCGTTGCGAGCAGTGATCGTCAACACCCCGCCGTTGTCACTCATCGCGTCGAGAGCGTTCGCAGCCAGCGCGATGATCGCCTGTTGCAACTGACCGGGATCGCCGGAAACGTGCGCGAGATCTGCGGCAATGTCCAACTCAAACTCAACCGCGGAAGTTCGCTTTTGATGCGACAACAGGCGAGCGGCTGAACGGATGACGTCGGCGAGATCGATCGTCACGTGGTCCGACGTGCGCGTGCGGCTGAAGTCGAGCAGGCCCATCGTGATGCTCTTACAACGAAACGCTTCGCTGCGGATCAGCCCGAGGTAGTCGCGCAGATCTTCGAGCGCGCCCGAACCGTCAAACGCGCCTTCGTTAACACGCGCTTCCAGGGATTCGGCGCATGCTGAAATCGTAGCCAGCGGGTTGTTGATTTCGTGCACCACACCCGCTGCGAGACGTCCGACAGCGGCGAGTTTCTCTGCGCGAGCAACAGCGCGGTTGGCCTGGACGCGATCCGTTACTTCTTCACCAACGGTGATCACGTGACTGACGCTGCCGGTAGTGTCTGCCCACATCGGGATCTTGCTGATCACCCAGTGTTTGATGTCACCTTTTTCAGTTGGAGCCTCCTGTTCGATGCGCTCGATCTCGCCGCTCTCGAACACACGTTCAAACTCTTCCTCGAGCACGTCGCGCGGTTGGCGAGTCAGGACGTCGAACACATTTTGGCCCAAGGCCGAGCCGCGCGGAATACCGAGCTCGCCGAGTTCGCGATTGCGGTTCCACGCAACGACGCGATACTCGCGGTCGATCGCGTAAAGCGAAATCGGAAGGCTGTCGACAATCGCTTCAATCAGTCGCTTCTGCGCTTCCGATTCGGCGGTCCGTCGTTCAACCTCGCGCGCCAGACTCACGGACTGTTCGCGCGCTGCCTGGTACAGCGAACAGATGTGCGCGGCGAGTGACGTTTGCTGTGCGGCGGCGTCGATCAGACGTCGCTCGGTTTCGCCACACTCCTCACGCAGGTCGAACGCGACGATCAGCGCGCCTTTCGCGCGTCCGGCGAAACGAAACGGCGAGACGAACTCGACTGCGTGAAGGTTGTCGCGCAACAGGAAGTTTGCTTGTTCGGTGATCAGCAGCGAGTTGCCTGAGTCGGCGGAACGAAGCCACGACTGCAACGTGTCGAGATCGAGTATTGTGGGATCGTCGGCGGTGCCTTCGCGATCGAAAACACACAGCGCGTGCTGATCGCGGCCGACGGCGACGTAGGCGGCGCAGAGTGAAGCGTCGATCGCTTCGTAAGTCGCGCCGGCAACACGTCTGACGAGCTGTTCCGGTTCGAGCGCGCGGAGCAGTCCGCGGCCGACGTCTGACAGGAAACGGAGTTCGCGATTGCTGCCGATCAGCGCCCACTCGCGCTGCGACGTACGCACGTGCAGGCTCACGCGCGAGAGCAGTTCGCCGGGTGTTGAAGGCTTGGTAATG
>JAICGQ010000465.1 GCA_025923035.1 Pyrinomonadaceae bacterium
GATCAGATTCGTTCGACAGACCACCAAACGGCGACACTTCGCGCTGAGTTGATGGAAATCACACCGATGGGTGGCGACACTCCCGAGGTCGACGCAGAAGGCGGTGTTAAGGGAAAAGACTCTACAAAAGATGACGTCGCTAAAGTCGGAGCTGCCTCCGGCATCGGCGCCATCATCGGCACGATTGCAGGCGGCGGAAAAGGCGCGGCGATTGGCGCGATCATCGGTGGCGGCGCCGGGACTGCAGGCGTCATGACCCAGCGCGGCAAAGACCTCCGACTCGACAAGGGACAGCAGTTGAAGATCCGGACGTCAACCGACACGGGCGTTCTGTGAGAGCAATCACGCTGCTCACCGATTTCGGGACCGCTGATTACTTCGGCGGGGCGATGAAAGGAGTGATCCTTTCAATCAACCCGCAGGCAGTCATCGTCGACATCACTCACGAGGTTCCAGCACAAGAAGTGGCGGCGGGCGCTTTCACATTGCTCGCCGCCTACAACACGTTCCCTGCGGGAACCATTCACGTTGCGGTCGTCGATCCGGGAGTTGGATCGACGCGGCGCCCGATCGTTGTCAGTGCGGGTGAGCATCTCTTTGTTGGTCCAGACAACGGAATCTTCAGTTACATCTACGATCGCAATCCGTCGTTCGAAGCGTTCCACATCACTGCGACGCAGTACTTTCGCCAGCCGGTAAGCAACACGTTCCACGGTCGGGACATCTTTGCACCCGTCGCCGCCGTGCTTTCGACAGGAATCGAGCCTTCGGCACTTGGTCCACGAATCTCGGATCCGGTCCGCCTCTTAAAATCCGCGGGACCGCACATAATTCACATCGATCGCTTCGGCAATCTGATCACTAACATCACACGCGATACGTTCCCTGACGGCGCGAGTCTCGGCGTCAACGGAGTGACGATACGCGCTGTCAGACGTTTTTACGCGGACGAAGGTGACGAACCGTTTTTGATTTGGGGGAGCGCAGGTTTCCTCGAGATCGCGGCTAATTGCCGGTCAGCCGCGGAGTTCCTCAATGTGAAGCGCGGCGACCCGATCGAAATAAACTGATCTCACTGTGCTTTTGTCGTAGCAGTTTCCTTCGGCGCCATCGCACTCGACATGTAGTAACCCTGACGCGAGCTCACAACCAGCTTACGCTTGTTTCCTTTCACGTCTTTCGCTCGAACACGCACTTCCAGCGTGTGCATGCGACCGTCGTCGGTTTCGTTTTCCGCAAGCGTGAACCCAAGGTTGTAGCGGGCGGTGAGGTTGCCGATGATGCGCGACAATCCCGCGCTGTAGTCTTTAACTTTATTGACTTTGACTGCTTCGCCACCCGATCTCTGCGCCAGGTGTTTCGCGCTGCCGTAGAGACTCAATCCCATCCAGCCGGCGATCGGTTTCCCCACAGGCAAAAGGAACTTGAACAGCGTTCGCAGTTCGACGGTCAACGAGTTAAAGATCACGTTGTTGCGGATCAGGATCTGTTCGGTCGCGTCGCGGTCTTCGAAAAAGATCGGCGCGATGCCATCGGAGATCCAGACGATCGAAGGTTGCGAATGCGGACGCAACTGTTCAGCTTTCCTGGCTGCGTCTCTCACCGCTGCGGCCATGTCGTAGATATCGCCGAGTTCGATCGTGACGTTGCCGTCTTTGTTGACGCGCTTGACGTTGACGGTGCCGTCTTTCAGTGTCGTGCGCGTAACAGTTCCGCCGTTGCGGCCTTTGATCGTTTCAGTTTCGACTACTTGTTTATCATCCGGGTCCCCGGGAACTGAAGTTGTTTTGGCTTCCGCGGGTAAACCCTCGGCATCTTTTCTTTCACAGATCTCCTGCACCCGCGCGAGCGCCGACGCGATCTGCGCGCGGTCGTTGGTAAACTCGGTCACCCAAAACCGTCGCTCGTCTTCGCCGATATCCATCGCCATGATCGCGACTTCGTCTCCCGGCGGCAGTTTTGCCAACTCCGATTCCATCGCCTTGATGATCTCAGCACGCTTCAGGAACCGTCCGGCGCCGTTATCGCGCACGTCGAGGATCAGGACCATGGCGAGCGGTTTTCGCGCCTGACCTTCACGCGTGAAGTACGAGATGCTGCGCGGTTTTCCGTCGTCGAGTACTTCGAAATTCTCCGTAGAAAGCGTCGACACCGGCTGGTTCGTCTTCTTATCTTTGACGAGTGCGTCGAGAAACACGACGCGCGTCTTGATCTTGATCGTGTCTTCAACTTCCTGCGCCTGCGCGGGAATCGACAAGGCCAGCACCACCAGGACCATCAACAGGCGGAAGGGCGCGAAACGGAAATGGCCCACGCAGAGTCGGCCGGGCCCGGTGCTGAGAGAGCGGTAATGCGGGCAAACAAGCAAACCTTGTCGCTGCGTGTCCGTTGTTTCGCGCCCTTGCGTCTGTTGAGGAATCGATTGGGTGTTCATCTTTCCTACTCCTGATCGTTGATGGTTGCTTCTTCGGTGATGCTCTTGCCGGTGCCTTCAGGATCCTTTATCAGCAGGGCGAGATTCTTCGGCGATAGCGTGGCCTGCACGACGACGGCTTCGCGCCGTTCGATGGTGATGATTAGTACGTTGAACTTGTCGCCTGCCTCGCGCACGTAGATGTAAACCTGCTCTTCATTACCGGCGGAGAGCGTTTGAATCAGCGGCGTCCATGTTTGATTCATTGCCGCACTCAACGTAGCGCGAAATTTCGACAACTCGCCGTCAAACGTCTGGTCTTCGAAGATTGCGACTTTCACGCTGCCGGCTTCCGCCAGACGTTTCGCGGTGCCGCCTTTGATTTTCGCCGCCGTTGTGCCGACCTTCATGGCAGCCTTCGCTAGAAACGGAATCGCCTGGTGCTTCACCCCATAGAATTTCTCGATTAGCTTCACGACCGAGTTGAAGTCGTCGCCTTTTGCCTGGACCACGGCCAATGAGAGGACCAGCATGAGACTCAACACAACCAGGTTCCTGATTCGGATCGTCTTCATCGAAAACCTCACTCGTCGTTCTTCGGTTTCGTCTTCGTTGATTCGATGCCCAGCTCGGGGATACCAAACTGTCCCTCGAGTCTGGCGAGCTTGTTGATATCGACTGGTCCAACGATGTTTACAACGGTGAATTCGCGATCATCCGTCGCGATCACCGCCAGC
>JAICGQ010000466.1 GCA_025923035.1 Pyrinomonadaceae bacterium
CCGGACGAGGTCCCGTTTCAGCATGCGTGTTTCACCACGCTGGGAAGCATCGCGCTCAATTCGATCAGGATTTCCGAAGTCGGCGTGGGCGATGTTGTGGCGGTGATCGGTTTGGGTTTAGTCGGACAGTTAGTGGCTCAACTGGCGCGTCTGCAAGGCGCGCGAGTGATCGGCATCGACTTGCGATCCGATCGCGTCGACCTGGCGCGGAAGTCGGGCGTGGACCATGGTCTCGACGGCGGCGTGTCGATCGTCGAAGAAGTCAGTTCGATCACAAACGGCCTGGGTGCTGACTGCGTGATCGTCGCGGCTGCGTCGAAATCGTCGGCGCCTTGCAAGTTGGCGCTCGATATCTGTCGCGATCGCGGAACGATCGTGATCGTGGGCGCGGTGGAGATGGAGTTTCCCTGGGGCGACATGTACATGAAGGAGATCAAAGTCCTCATGTCGCGCGCTTATGGACCAGGCAGCTACGATCCCGAATACGAAGTGCGGGGACGCGACTATCCGATCGCTTATGTGCGTTGGACCGAAAAGCGAAACATGGAAGAGTTCCTCCGCCTGGTGGCACTCGGACGGGTCGATCTTCAGTCGTTGATCACGCACGAGTTCAGTCTTGAAGATGCGCCGCAGGCTTATCGGACCGTGATGGACGCGACGTCGAGTAGTCTCGGCGTGTTGCTGCGCTATCCCGAGCCGATTCCCGTTAACGGTTCATCTGCGCGAGAAAAGACGCGCCGGGTGAATCTGAAGAGTCGTGGCGCGAAGTCCGATCTGAAAGTGGCGCTGGTCGGTGCGGGGAACCTGGCGCGGTGGGCGCATTTGCCGAGTCTATCGAAGATCCCGAATGTGAGTTTGCACGCGGTGTGTTCCGCGAGTGGGGCGCGCGGCAACACGTACGCGCGGCGGTTCGGCGCGTCGTATTTCTGCACCGAGTATCGTCAGATCCTGGACGACCCGCAGGTCGACGTCGTGATGGTGCTGAGCCGCAACCAACATCACTTCAAGCAGGCGCACGAAGCGTTGATGGCGGGCAAGCACGTGTTCGTCGAGAAGCCGATGGCGTTGACTGAAGCGGAATGTCGCGAGCTTTACAACGCAGTCGCGGTGACGGGTAACCAGTTGACGGTCGGATTTAACCGGCGTTTTGCGCCGTTCTACAAAGAATTGAAGGAGTCGTTAAAAGGCCGCACGGGCCCGGCAGTGATTGATTGCCGCGTGAGTTCACCCGGCATTTCCGGTTCCTACTGGATGGCCGATCCGTCGATCGGCGGCGCGATCATCGGCGAGGCCGTTCACTTCGTCGACCTGATGTACTGGCTGCTTGAATCCGAGCCGATCAACGTCTCTGCTTACACGCTGCCGACGGGCAAGACCGATCCGGTCGGAGAGAACAACCTCGTCGCCACCTTTCGTTTTGCTGACGGCTCCGTCGCCAGTTTGAACTATTCAACCATCGGTTCGAAGAAAGCACAGGGCGAACGCGTCGAGGTGTTTGCCAAGGGCATTACTTCGATGGTGCAGGACTTCAAGCGCTTTAAATCAGTTTCAAATTTCAAACACACTAAATCGACGCTCTGGGCACACAAAGGTTACGAAGCGCAACTATCATCGTTTTTCGATAGCATTTCCCGAGGTGAATCGCCCTACATAACCGTACGGGACGGTGCGCGAGCGACTCTTGTGTGCGTGGAAATGTTGAAATCAGCTCAGACCCTCACTTCACGCGAGATTAACTTGGACGCGCTCTTGACCGGGGATACGGGACTATTCGTGCCGTAATTCAAGAGCCAGTAGGACGTGACAGATGAGGGTAACGGACGTTTCAGGATCGAAAGATTCTAAAGACAAGCCTATCCGACTACTGCTGGTTGCGCCGGCTTTACGCATTCTGGGCGGCCAGGCCGTGCAGGCCAATTACCTGCTCGAACACCTGAGCCATGAGTCGAACTTTGAAGTTTCTTTCGTGCCTCACAACCCGCGTCTGCCCGGTCCGCTACGACTGTTGCAGTCGATCAAGTACGTGCGAACGCTGGTAACGTCGTTCGTCTATTGCATCAACCTGCTGATCCAGGTTCCCAGGCACGACATCGTCCACACTTTCTCCGCATCGTACCTGTCGTTTCTTATTGCACCGGCGCCCGCGATCATCATCGGGCGTCTCTTCGGCAAGAAAATCATCCTGAACTATCGCAGCGGTGAGGCTGAGGATCATCTGCGCACGTGGCCACGAACAGCCGTGCCCATCATGCGGTTGGCTGACGAGATAATCGTGCCGTCGCAGTATCTAATCGACGTGTTTTGGAAGTTTGGTCTGCGCGCTTCGGCAGTGGCGAACATCGTCGACTTCGGCCGGTTCAAGTTCAAAGAGCGAAAACCGTTGTTGCCGATCTTCCTCTCCAACCGGAATCTTTATGCGTTGTACAACGTCGCGTGCATCCTGCGGGCTTTTGCGAAGATTCAGCAAACGTTTCCCGAAGCACGATTGATCATCGCCGGGGACGGCAATCAACGGCCTTCGCTCGAAGCTCTCGCGCGTGAGTTGAGACTTCAAAACATCGAGTTTCGCGGGCGCGTCCCCCCGCACAAGATGCACGAGCTTTACGACGAGGCGCACATCTTTCTTAACAGCTCCAACATCGACAACATGCCGGGTTCGATACTCGAATCCTTTGCGACGGGCATCCCGGTGGTCTCGACCAGCGCCGGCGGCATTCGCTGCATCGTCACTCACGAACAGACAGGTCTGCTGGTCCCGCGAAACGACCACGACGCGATGGCCGCGTGGGCCATTCGGCTGATCGAATCGCCGGAGATGGCCTCGGCGATCGCGCGCAATGCCTACGAGGAATGCGCGGCTTACAAGTGGGAGGCGGTGCGGGAGAAATGGCTGGCGGTGTACGCGCGTCTGGCCGGTCGAGAGGAGAGCACTTCCGGCTCCGTTCCTGCGGGGCAGATGATTCATGACGATCTCTACTGACAACGATCCGTCGCGAAAAACTCCAGCCGTCACGGTGGTGATAGCCGCCTACAACGCTTCTCATTACATCGCTCAGACGTTGGATTCGGTAAAGGCGCAGACGTTTAGCGACTATGAAGTAATTGTGGTGAACGATGGCTCCAACGACCGTGAAGAACTGGA
>JAICGQ010000467.1 GCA_025923035.1 Pyrinomonadaceae bacterium
GCGAGAGCAACGCAGGCTGACAAAGCACAAAGTACAAAGCACAAAGAACAAAACATCATGCAAAACCTGATTCAAGACATTCGTTTTGGTTTGCGGATGCTGCTCAAGTCGCCGAGCATCAGCATCGTCGCGACGATCGCGCTCGCACTCGGCATTGGTGCAAACACCGCGATCTTCAGCGTCGTGAACGCCGTGCTGCTGCGGCCGCTTCCTTTTCCGAATCCCGATTCGCTGGTCCAACTTTTTGAGACGGATCAGAAGAAGGGATACCTGCGTGGGTCGCATTCTTATCCCAACTTCTTCGACCTGCGCGCGCAGAGCACCGTCTTCGAGCGCGTCGCTTCATACTACAGCAGCAACTTCATCCTGACGGGCCACGGCGAACCGGTTCGACTGGAAGGCGCGGTCGCTACTTCGGATCTGTTTCCGATGCTAGGTGTAGCGCCGTTGCACGGCCGCACGTTTGTCGCTGAAGAAGACAAGCCGTCGCCGACAGGGCGCGTCGTGATCATCAGTCAGCAGCTTTTTCAGCGACGCTTCAATTCGGATCAGAGCATCTTGAATCAGCCGATCACACTCGACGGCCGTCCGTTCACTGTCGTCGGCGTGATGCCGGCGACGTTCGAGTTTCCGATTCAGAATGAGCCGGTTGATTTATGGACCACGATCGCGGGAGACGGCGCCGGCAAGGACCCGGTCACAGCGCAGCGCGGCGCGCACTTCCTGCGCGTCGTCGGACGGCTGAAACCGGGCGTGAGCGAAGAGCAGGCGCAGTCGGAAGTTGCTGCGATCGCAGGGCGTTTAGAGCAACAGTATCCCGATCACAACACGAACAAGAGTTTGCGCGTTGAGTCAGCATTGGCGGCGATGGTCGGCGACGTTCGTCCGGCGCTTTACGTCCTGCTCGGCGCGGTCGCGTGTGTGTTGTTGATTGCGTGCGCGAACGTCGCGAATCTGCTGCTTGCACGCGCCACGAGCCGTCACAAAGAAATGGCGATACGCGCGGCAATGGGTGCGAGCCGCATGCGCGTGATTCGACAGTTGTTGACGGAAAGCGTGCTGTTGTCGCTCGCCGGCGGCGCGGTTGGATTGCTGCTTGCTGTTTGGTGGGCCGACTTGCTGGTCGCACTCGGCAAGGAAGACATTCCGCGCGCCGTAAGCGTGGCCATCGATGGGCGCGTGTTGGGATTTACGCTCGCCGTGTCAGTGTTGACGGGGCTGATCTTCGGTCTCATGCCGGCATTTCATTCGTCGAAGACCCAATTGGTTGACGCGCTGAAGGAAGGGGGACGCGGCACGGGCGAAAGCGCGCGGCGCAATCCGGTGCGCAGCGTGCTCGTCGTGACGGAGTTGGCGATTGCCGTCGTGTTGCTGGTGTCCGCGGGGTTGTTGATTCAGAGTCTGTGGCGTTTACAGAACGTGAACAGCGGTTTGCAGCCGGAGAACGTGTTGACGTTCAACGTTGGCCTGCCGGAGGTCAAATACAATTTCGCAAAGCAGAGCCAGTTCTTCATCGATCTCCGGACGCGATTGCAAACAGCGCCCGGCGTGCAGTCAGCGAGCACCGTGTTTCCCTTGCCGCTGAGTGGCGATCGCTTCAGCATCTCTTTTCAGATCGAGGGACGCCCCGTTCCTGAGAAGGACGAACCTTCCGCTGATTTCTTCACCACGGGCGTCGGCTACTTCCGCACGATGGGCATCCCGATCCTCAAAGGACGTGATTTCGACGATAACGATCGACATGGCTCGGTGCCCGTGATCATCATCACCGACACGTTTGCGCGCCAATATTTCCCGAACGAAGACCCGATTGGAAAGCGCCTCCATCCCGGCATTTCGTCAATTGATGGTGCAGACTCGACCTTCCGCGAGATCGTCGGCGTCGTCGGCGACGTTCGGAATCGAGGGCTGATCACGGAACCGCGAGCGGCGTATTACGTGCCGCACACGCAGATCCCGTTCAGCCAGATGGTCGCAGTGGTCAAGACCGACACTGAGCCGCACAGTTTTCTCTCAACGGCAACGAAAGAGGTCGGCTCGATGGATCCCGATCTGCCGTTGTTCGGTACGAAGACGATGGAGGAATACCTTTCAGCTTCGGTGGCGGCGCCGCGATTCAACACGACGCTGCTTTCGATCTTCGCCGGCGTGGCGCTGGTGTTAACGATCGTCGGTTTGTACGGGGTGATGAGTTACTCCGTGGCCCAACGCACGAACGAGATCGGCATCAGGCTCGCGCTCGGCGCGCAGGGACGCGACGTACTCATGATGATCGTCAAGCAGGGATCGAAGCTCATCTTGTTAGGACTCGCGATCGGTTTGTTCGGCGCGTATGCGTTGACGCGTTTGCTTGCGACTTTGTTGTTTGGAGTTACAGCGAAAGATCCGCTCACGTTTGCGGCGGTGGCGACGCTGCTGGCGATCGTGGCGCTGCTCGCTTGTTACATACCTGCGTGGCGCGCGACGAAGGTGGATCCGATGGAAGCTTTGAGATGTGAATAGACTTAGATCTTGGTGCTTTGTGCTTGGTTCTTTGTTCGGTTTTCTTACAAAGCACAAAGTACAAAGCACTAAGGCCAAAGACCAAGAAGGTGAAGTAATGAACTCTTTGTTAGCTGACATTCGTTTTGGCGTAAGGATGTTGTTGAAGAGCCGGACGACGACCATCGTCGCGTTGCTGGCTCTGACGCTGGGCATCGGTGCGAATACCGCGATCTTCAGTGTCGTCAATGCCGTGTTGCTCCGCAGTTTTCCGTACGCGGATCCGGAACGAATCGTCCTCGTCTGGGAAAAGAGACAAGGCGGAAAGACGGATCAAAACGTCATCAACCTCGGCAACTTTGCCGACTGGAAAGAACAGAACCAGGTCTTCACTGACATGGCGGTGTTCTTCGATCGCGCTTTCAACCTGACGAGTGACGGCGAGCCGGAAGAAGTGCCGGTCCAGTTCGCGACGACCAACCTGTTCTCGGTGCTCGGCACAAATCCTCAACTCGGCCGCACGTTCAACGCCGAGGAGGGTGGTGCCGGACAACCGGGCGTAGCGGTTATCAGCTACGGTCTGTGGCAGCGGCGTTTCGGTGGTGACAACGGGATCGTTGGCCGACAGATTACCTTGA
>JAICGQ010000468.1 GCA_025923035.1 Pyrinomonadaceae bacterium
ATAAAGAAAAGCGGCCTCGTTACTGGTGCGCCCGGAGGTGTAGAAGATCGCCTGATCGGGATAGTTCAGCGAGTTGAGCTCATCGGCGAGCAGTTCGAACGCATCGTCCCAACTGACGGCTTCGTAATGGGTCGCGCCGCGCGACAGCAACATCGGATGCGTGATTCGTCCCTGCGCGCCGAGCCATTGATCCGTTTGCAGCGCGAGATCCGCAACGCTCCACTGCTGAAAGAACTCCGGCGTGACGCGTTTCGTCGTTGCTTCGTCAGCAATATGCTTTGCGCCGTTCTCACAAAACTCGAAATGCGATCGGTGTTGATCCGGCTCCGGCCACGCGCAACCAGGACAGTCAATGCCGCCCACCTGATTGACTTTCAGCATCGTCCGCACGCCCCGAATCAAGCCCGTCTCCGCTCTCAGACTTTTGACGGTCGCAACAATCGCCGGCACGCCACCCGCACTCTTCGGTTCCTTCGACATAGTTCCTCAGATTATGTTAAAAGCCTGACGACGATCAAACTGAAGGACAAAACTATATGACCAACCCGCGCCCTGTTCGGTCGCTTCTGCTACTCGTTCTCTCTCTCGCCACATCTGGATCCATTGCCAGCGCCCAGACGCAAATCAAACCGGGCCGCGATCCAAACCAGGCGATCGATCAGGAATACACAAACAAGATCCGCGAGTACACCACCGCCCCCTACTTCAACTCGCCATTGACTGATTACCTGCCCGCTTCGCCTGACGTTCCGACGCCAAAAGCCGTCCTCGGCGACGTCGCGGGCGCGCCCGGCAAGCTGCCGTACGCGGAAGACGTTTACAAGTACATGCGCATGTTGGAGCGCGCGAGCCCGCGCGTGAAGGTGTATTCGATCGGCACGACCGAAGAAGGACGCGAGATGATCGCGGTCGCGGTTGCCTCGGAACAATTGCTCTCGAGACTGGAAGAAAATCGCGCGCGCCTGCAGAAACTCGCCGACCCGCGCACGATCAACATGGACGAAGCCGAAGCAGACCGACTCGTCGCGGCTTCGTTTCCCGTCTACTACATCACCGGCGCGATCCATTCACCCGAAACCGGCTCGCCCACGGCGTTGATGGAGCTGACGTATCGTCTGGCAGTCGACAACAGCCCGTACGTCAAGGCGATCCGCGACTCGATGGTGACGTTGATCACTCCCGTAGTCGAAGTCGACGGCCGCAACCGCATGGTCGACATCTACAACTGGCACCTCGCAAACCCAAACAGCAACTGGCCCCCGCTCGTTTACTGGGGCAAGTACGTCGCGCATGACAACAACCGCGACGCAATTGGTTTGTCGTTGAAACTCACGCGCAACGTGCTCAACACGTACCTGCAATGGAAACCACAGGTGCTGCACGATCTGCACGAATCAGTCCCGTATCTTTACGACAACACGATCGGCGATGGTCCATACAACGCGTGGGTCGATCCGATCCTGACCGACGAATGGCAGATGATCGGCTGGCACAACGTTTCCGAAATGACGAAGTTTGGCATGCCCGGCGTCTTCGCACACGGCAACTTCGACACGTGGTCGCCCGGCTACCTGATGTTCATCGCGGCCACGCACAACGGCATCAGCCGCCTGTACGAAACGTTCGGCAACGCCGGCGCCGACACGCTCGAACGAACGCTCTCGCCGAGCGAGTACCAGCGCACGTGGTATCGCCAGAACCCGCCGCTGCCGAAAGCCAAATGGTCGCAGCGAAACAACAATAACTACCAGCAGACGGCGTTGTTGACGACCATGCATTACTTCGCCAACAACGGCAAACTGTTTCTCAAAAACTTCTACTTGAAGAGCAAACGCTCGATCGACAAGCCGAAGACTGAAGGTCCGGCAGCTTACGTTCTGCCCGGCAATGAGCTGCGCACCGGGAACCAGGCGGAGTTGCTGCGCACGCTGCAAGCACAGGGCGTCGAGATCAGCAAAGCCACCGCACCGTTCACCGTGGCCGTGAGGCGAAAAGCGGGATCCGAATCGCCGAGACCGTCTGCGAGTCCCGCAGCTTCGCCGACACCCGTTCCGAAGACTGAAGACCGCACGTTCCCTGCAGGCAGTTACATCGTCCGCATGGACCAACCCTACAGCCGCATCGCAGACGCGCTGCTCGATTATCAGTACTGGTCGCCAACTGATCCGCAACAAGACATCTACGACGACACCGCCTGGACCATGGGCGAACTCGCGAACATCGAAGTGATTCGCGTTACCGATACGAAGGTATTGCAGGCGCCGATGGAACGCATCACCACGGAGATAAAGTCTCCCGGCGGAATCACCGGCAGCGCCAGCACCGTCTATCTCGTCAATCACAACGCCGACAACGCACTCGTCACGTTCCGCTATCGGTTGAAAGACGTGGAGATGGAAGCGTCGGAAGAACCGTTCGACGCCGCCGGTAAGAAATTCAATCGCGGTTCGTTCATCATCCGTCGCGCGCCCGAAGCAGACGTTCGCCGCGTTGCCAACGAACTCGGCATCCAGGTCTACGCCGTCAACGACGCGCCGTCAGTCAAGACGCATCCGATTCGCGCCGCGCGCGTCGCGATCATGCACACGTGGATCTCGACGCAGGACGAAGGCTGGTTTCGACTCGGATTCGATCACCTGCAAGTTCCCTTCACGTACATCAGCACGCAGGACGTCTCGCGCGAACCAAACCTGAAAGCTAAATACGACGTGATCCTGTTTGGTCCAGTCGGACGCGGTGGGCAGCAGATCGTCAACGGTCTGCCGATGTACGGTAACGCACTCCCATGGAAGAAGACGACGCTGACACCAAACCTCGGCGGCATCGACGAAACCGACGACATACGTCCCGGCCTCGGCTGGAGCGGTCTGCAAAACCTGCAGAAGTTCGTCAAAGACGGTGGAGTGTTCATCACCATCGACGACACGTCAGATTTCGCAGTCAACTACGGCTTCACTTCAGGCGTCTCGACCACTCGTTCGTCACGCTTGAAAGCCGTCGGCGCGATTCTGCGAACCAAGGCCGTCGACTCGGAGAGTCCGATAGCGTACGGATACGGCGACACGCTCGCGATGTACTGCATGAACGGCGCTATCTACAGTCTCAGCAACGG
>JAICGQ010000469.1 GCA_025923035.1 Pyrinomonadaceae bacterium
ACCAGGGTTCTCGTTGGATGCCGAAGTGCTTCGTTACGAAGGCAACCTGATTCGCAAGGCGCTCGAAGAATCAGGCGGTAGCGTCACGCGCGCCGCCCGACTCCTTGGTGTCACTCACCAGGGACTCGCGTTCATTCTCAACGGACGCCATAGCGACCTCCTATCAATCCGAACGCCAGTCAAGCGCCGGCGGCGAAGTGTTATTCGCTACCACTAGCAGTATTGACGCGACGACCGGGAGCCGTCATTCGTGATGAGGAGTATCGCTCGCTACCATTGATTATTTGTTTCGTTACGTGTGCTCCATTCCATTGGCGCTGCTTTTAACCAAAGGCAGCGCCAATGCTCTATTTGTGCTCTAACCAACAGTTCTTCTATTATCCGCTCTACACAGCGAGTTCCCGTATGAAAACTGCCCTTGGCGCCTCTTGTCTGATTCTCCTGCTTACGCTTTCAACTACCTCCGTCGCCCAGACCAGACGACGCGGAACAACCCCCAGAAAAGCGCCAGCGGCTACCGCCACGCCACGCCCCGAACCGGCCGCGCAACCGCAACCAACAGCACCTCCACCGACCGCACCGCGTGCGCCGTCAACGCCAATTAACGTCGTCGCACTAAACGGCCAAACCCTAACCACCGCGGATCTCGATCCCGCTGTGCGCCAGCAACTCGATCTGGTCGAAGACAAGATCCTCGCCGCGAAACGCGAGATACTCGATCTGCAAATCAACACGATCCTCTTGCAGGCAGAAGCAAGCCGCCGGCGCATCGACACGCATCGTCTCTACGAGACTGAAGTAACAAAACGCATTCCCGTTCCCACTGCCGCGCAGATCAAGAAACTGCTTGACGAGCAAGGCGCGCAGTTGCAAGGCACGGATCCCGCAACTGTGAATCAACAAGCGGCCGCATATCTTCAGGCCGAATCAGAAGAGAAACTCGCTGACGACCTCGTCGCGCGTTTGCGAAAGACGATACCGGTGGTGATGGGCGTCGACGTCAACACTCCAAACCTCAGTAACGAAGCCGTCGTCGCGACGATCGGTGGTCAACCATTGAAAGCCAGCGTTATCAACGAACGATTCAAACCCGTCGGCTATGAGATGCGACTCCAGGCTTACGCACTCACGCGGCAGCAGGCTGAACAGATGGTCAACAACATGCTGTTGCTCGAGGAAGCACGACGACGCCAGATTGGACCAGAAGAGATCGTTCGCACTGAGGTCAGCGATAAAGTTCGTCCACCAACCGAAGCAGAGGTGGCGAAGTTTTACGAAGAGAACAAGTCGCGCCTGAATGGCGACCTTAACGCCTTGCGCAATCAGATCGCGAATTATCTCCAGGAGCAAACGCGCAATCGTCTCGAACAAGAACTCTCAGCGCGTCTGCAAAAAAACGCAAACGTTCGTTGGCTGATCACTGAGCCGCCACAACCGGTGCAGAACATCAGTGTGGATGACGATCCCGCGAAAGGTCCAGCAAATGCGCCGGTCACGATCGTCGAGTTCACTGACTTCCAGTGTCCGGCCTGCGCCGCCATGCATCCTGTGATTGATGAGGTGTTGAAGAGCTACGGCGACAAGGTGCGGTTCGTAGTCAGAGACTTTCCACTCGAGCGCCACGAGAATGCACGCAAGGCTGCCGAAGCCGCGAACGCCGCCAACGCGCAGGGCAAGTTTTTCGAATACATCTCCATACTGTTCAAGCGCCAGAATGCCCTCGACGTCGCATCGTTAAAAAAATACGCGAGCGAACTCGGACTGGACCGCGCGCGTTTCGACGCGGCCCTCGACCGCGGTACGTACCAGGCCGAAGTCAAACGTGATATCGAAGACGGCGAGATGTACGGCGTCGGAGTTACCCCCACAATTTTCGTGAACGGTGTCCAGTTGAGAACTCTCAGCGCGGAAGGTCTGAAGGCCGCGATCGATCGGGCCGCGACGACACCGAAGTGACACACATCGTCAGCATAATGGGACCATGGTAGTTTCGCTGAAACCTGAACGACTCAAACGATACAAGGATGTTGCCAAACTCCTCATCAAGTACGGCCGATCGGACCTGATCAGCGCAGCCGGCCTGGAAGACAGCGTACTTCCCGATGAGATTGCGGAAGAAGCCGGCGCTGCGGCTCCGGCTGAAGAGCTCGCCAAGGACCTCGAACGACTCGGTCCAACTTTCATCAAGCTGGGCCAACTGCTTTCGACGCGCGCAGATCTCCTCCCCGGTCCATACCTGGACGCCCTCGAACGACTGCAGGACCAGATCGAACCATTCCCGTATGAAGAAGTCGAGCGGATCGTTTCAGGCGAACTGGGCGTCCGAATCTCCAAAGCATTTACCGACTTCGATCCGGCGCCGTTAGCTGCGGCTTCATTGTCGCAGGTGCACCGCGCGTACATGCGCGACGGCCGCGCCGTTGTAGTCAAAGTTCAACGACCCGAGATTCGAGAACTCATCGTCGGCGACCTCGAAGCACTGGGCGAGATCGCACACTTTCTCGACGAGCACACCGAACTCGGCAAGCGTTACGAGTTCGACAACATGCTCGTTAACCTGCGCAAGAGCCTTTTGCGTGAACTCGATTTCACGATCGAAGCCAACAACCTGCACACGATCGCTCAGAACCTCGCCGAGTTCGACAACATCGTCATTCCGCAACCAGTCGAGGACTACAGCACGACGCGCATCCTGACGATGGAGTACATCGCGGGAAAGAAGATCACCGCGCTCAATCCGCTGCGACTGCTCGAGATCGACGGCGGTCTTCTCGCTGACGAACTGTTCAGTGCGTATCTCAAGCAATTTCTCGTCGACGGAATATTTCACGCAGATCCGCATCCCGGAAACGTTTTTCTGACTGACGACAATCGCATCGGCCTGATCGACCTCGGCATGGTCGGACGCGTCACACAAAAGTTTCAGGACAATCTGCTCCGATTACTCCTGGCGATCAGCGAGGGTCGCGGCGAGGTTGCCGCGGAAGCAGCCATCAAGATGGGCGAGCCGAAGGAGAACTTCGATCGCAAGAGTTTTGAACGAAGAATCACGGATCTTGTCGCGGAAAACTCCGACGCCGTTCTGAGCAAGCTGAACGCAGGCAAAGTCAC
>JAICGQ010000470.1 GCA_025923035.1 Pyrinomonadaceae bacterium
CCATACGTTTCTTCCGCAAAGTCCTGCGTCCGAAAGACGAAGCCGCGATCTATTCGATCGAAACCGACAGCTACCTGGCCCAACCGTTGACGAGAGACATCGCGCGACTCGAACAGACTATCGCGATGTTTGGTAAACCCGAAGGCGGCACGTCGCTCTTCGACGCGATCATCGGGGCCGCTGATTACCTGCGTCCGTTCGCGGGACGGCGCGTGATTGTGATCGTATCCGACGGCATCGAAACGACGAGTCGTCATAGCGAGTTCGATACGGTGATCCAACACGTGCTGGCCGACGATTGTCAGATTTACGTGGTCCAGACTGGTTTGTACGAAGGCGCAAATGTTCGCCAGCTAGCCGCTGAACGCCGGATGGAACAGTTGACGGCGCAAACCGGCGGTGCAGTTTATCTGCCCAAGACAACGGCACATCTCGACGTTGCCTTCGATCAGATCGCCGCGGACCTGGCCCAGCAATACGTCCTCAGTTACTACCCCGGACTGGAGCAACGCGACGGCCGTTTGCATTTGCTCGAGCTAACGGTGAAAGCAAGAAATGATGTGCGCGTGCGTGCGCGAAGAGGATATTATGCGCCGAAGAAGCCGGGCGGTTCCGGCGAGTGGTAACCCACTGACCTGACTATGGAGAAGCTGATCGAGCAATTCCTCGAACACCTGCGTTTCGAACGCAACGTCAGCGCCCACACCTTACGCAACTACGCCAGTGACCTCCAACAGTTTGTCGACTTCCTCGCGCCGGCAGATGCATCCGGAAAGAGACGAACGCTTCCGGAACTTTCCGAGATCGATCACCTGACGATTCGCGAGTGGCTGGGCGAACTCCACAACGCGCAGAAGACAAAGTCGTCGATCGCGCGCAAGCTCGCTGCGTTGCGAACGTTTTTCCAGTTTCTGGTTCGGGAAGGATCGATCGAACTCAATCCCGCGAAGCTCGTCTCCACGCCGCGACAGGAAAAGAAACTTCCGAAGCACTTGTCGATCGAAGAAGCGATCCGGTTTATCGAAACGCCGGATCTTGAAACCGATCTCGGTAAACGCGATCGCGCGATGTTGGAGTTGATGTATGCGACGGGTGTTCGCGTGGCAGAGTTGACGACGCTGAATCTCGCTGACGTCGACTTTCGCAACCAGTTGATTCGCGTCACAGGAAAACGGCGAAAACAACGAATCGTTCCGTTTGGGGATCCTGCGGCCGAGGCGATTCGCAACTATCTCACCGTGCGCGACAAGTTTCTGTTCAACGCTCCGGTATCGAAACGTGATGACGAAGCGCTGTTTTTGAATTACCAGGGGACGCGTATCACGACGCGTTCGGTCGGTCGAATGGTGGAAAAATACATCCGCATCTGTGCCGGTATGCATAACATTAGCCCGCACGCGCTGCGACACTCGTTTGCCACGCACTTGCTCGATAGCGGCGCCGACCTTCGCGACATCCAGGAACTATTGGGCCACGCGCGTCTTTCAACTACACAGGTCTACACACACGTCTCCATGGAAAAGCTCGTCGCTGTTTACGACAAGGCCCATCCAAAAGCGTGATTCTCCATCTGCGGTTATTTAAAGTGTAGGCAGGTCGTCGTCGCCGTTTGCGCTCTCGATGAGCGATTGGCATTGCGCGTCGTATCGCGCAGTGGGGACGGCTTCGAGGCGTCGCTCGTCGATTGGCTGACCGCAACGGGCGCAGATGCCATAGCTTCCTTCTTTGATTCGCAACAACGCCTGATCTATATCAGCAACGACTTTCGAACTCCGTTCTCCGAGACGCAGTGCGATCTCCTTGTTCAAGTCCTGCACTGAAAGGTCGACGCTGTCTTTCACGCCGTCGTCGTAAAGTTCGAGGGCCGCGGCCTGATCGGTGCGGACCTGTTCGGTTTCCTGGCGAAGCTGTTGAATGAGAAGGTTGCGAAAATGGCTAAGTTTTTCTGCGTCCACTGAGTCTGCCCTTGTCCGCGCGACTACTTCAACGCGCTGATATCTCGCTACGTGCCAGCGGAGTTTAGCATATCGCGCCGGGGTAGGCGGTAATGCGCGCTCTCGTGATATGTTCCTTTCGGCATGACTCGTTTGCAGCAGCTCCAGAAACAGATTGCAAGACTACAGCGCCGGACCGATTTCCTTAACCAAATCAGTCGCAAGTACTGGAACGTACGAAGGATCATCTTCATTGCCGGAGCAGTGCTGGCGTTAGTGTTTTGTAATGTCAGCGGCACACGGGCGGGATGGTTTGTTGCCGGGCTGCTGACGATCGTGTTTTGCGTCGTCACTATCCTTCACAACCGCGTGCGCGAAAGCATCGACCGCATTGCGCTGCTGATTGACATAAAACGGCTTCAGATCGCGCGCATTCATCTCGATTGGGACCAGTTGCCGCCTGTCGAACATTCGTCAGCGGCATACGCCGGTCATCCCTTCGCCACAGACCTGGATATCGTGGGCCAGCGATCGCTGCACCGGTTGCTCGACTCGGCTGTCACGAGCGAAGGCAGCGAACGATTGAAATCGTGGTTGTTGGAAGTGCGGCCCAGCGCGCCTCTCATCGAGCACCGGCAGACGTTGGTGCGCGAACTCAAGAACCATTCGTTGTTTCGCGATAAGTTGCAATTGCTGTCAGCCGTTGCTCGCCGCGATACGGCTGGACCAACTCCACCAAGAGGCCGCGCCAGTCACTGGAATTCGCGAATACTCGTCGAATGGATCGAACGAACAACGCCGCATTCGTCGCTGCTGCCGACGATCATTGTTTTACTCGCACTGTCGACGTTGAATATTGCGGTCATCATATTAAGCGCGCTCGATGTGATCGCTCCCTTCTGGCCGGTCACGTTTTTGATCTACATGGGCGCGATGTACCTGGTCCAACAGCGCATTGCGTCGGCGTGGGGCGAACTGCACGAGCTGGAAAAAGCGCTGACGCATTTCAAGGCGGTTTTTGGTTATCTCGAATCGCGCTCGTATAAGACCACGCCTGGCGTGGCGGAGATCTGCGCTCCTTTTTCCGATCGCGACAAGCGGCCTTCAGTTGAAATGAGACGTCTCGGGCGATTGGCTGC
>JAICGQ010000471.1 GCA_025923035.1 Pyrinomonadaceae bacterium
CGGCGGTCCCAGAAGTCGTAGCTGATCACGGCGACGGGATGCGCGCCCGGCGTCCGATCGTCGTCTTGCGTGAAGAGACGTCCGGCCCACGGACGCACGCCGAGCACTTCAAAATAGTTTCCGCTGACCAGCTCGCCGCGCACTCGCTCGTTCAGATCGGCGTAACTGACATTCATCTGCGCGCCGCCGCGCGCGATGACGCCGGAAAACACGTCATTACGATCCCGCAGGTCCTGGTACATCGGATAGGAGAACGTGCTGTCGAGGCCTGGTCCTTCTTTCGGATCGTAAGCGGACAGCACCGCGAGCTGATCCGGATCCTGGACCGGCAGGGTTTGCAGCAACACCTTGTCAGTGATCGAGAAGATCGCAGCGTTCGCGCCGATGCCCAACGCCAGCGTGAACACCACAACGGCAGTGAATCCGGGGTTCTTGGCGAGCAGGCGAATCGCGTAGCGAATGTCCTGGACAATTTGTGTCACCAGAGATGTCATCACTCGTACCTCAGCGCGACCAGCGGATCGACTTTCGTCGCTCGCCGGGCGGGGATGTAACACGCAAACATTCCGATCAGAATCAATCCAACTGAAACCACAACGAACGTCGTCACGTCCGTCGTGGAAACACCAAACAGCAAACTCGACATCAAGCGCGTCAATGCGAGTGCGCCTGCCAGTCCGACGACAAGACCCAATAGGACCAGCCTCATTCCCTGGCCCATAAACAACCGCAGCACGTCGCCGCGCCGGGCGCCGAGCGCCATGCGAATCCCGACTTCATGCGTGCGTTGGGTGACTGAATACGAAAGCACGCCGTAAACTCCGGTCGCTGCAAGCACGAGCGCCAGTCCGGCAAAGACGGCAAAGAGTGCGGCGTTGAAACGTCGCGGCGAGGCTTCCCGCGCGAGAACGCTTTCGAACGTCGCAACTTCGGCTACCGGCACGTCCTTATCAATCGACTGGACCGCGCGCATGACAGCAGCCGTCAGCGCCTGCGGATCGATGTTGTTGTAGCGAAGCGAGAGCATCGAGTTTCGCTGTGGTGCACGTCCGAACGGCGTGTAAATCTTGATCAGCGGCTTCAGTTCCGATCCGTAGGCACGCACTTCGGGAACGATGCCGATGATCTCGTGCCACACCGGACCGTCGTATTTGATGTGCTTGCCGACCGCGTCTTCGTTCGGCCAGAAGCGACGCGCGAGGTTTTCGTCAACCAGCACGACCGGCTTGCCTTGTTCGTCTTCATCGCGCGTGAACGTGCGGCCACGCAGGATCGGGATCTTCATCGTTTGGAAGTAGTCGGCGCTGACGATGGACCAATCGACATTGATCGACTCGCCGGGCTCAAGCGACCGGTGACCTTCAGGCGCGATGTCGTTCTGCCAACCATCCGTAGACCCGGGAAGAGTCGAGGAGAGCGTCGCCTTGTCGACGCCGGGTTGCGATTGCACGCTTTGCAATGCCTGATGCATGAACCGGCTGAGATCTGCGCGCTCGCGATAGCGGTTCCGCGACACCTTTAGCTCCATAGTGAGGACGCCGCCGGGATCGAAACCGTTATCCGACCGCATCAGCGTGATCAAACTTCTCACCATCAGTCCGGCGCCGACCAACAGCGCAACTGACACAGCCACTTCACATACGACCAGCGCGCTGCGCAGCTTCTTGCCCTGTGTGTCAGTGGTGGTCGAGGCGCTGTCTTTCAGCGTCGCCTGTAGATCTGCTTTCGAGAACCGGAGTGCGGGAGCGAGGCCGAATAGAATTCCCGTCAGCACTGAGGCGCCGATGTTGAACGCGAGCACGCGGCCGTTGAGGTCGATGTAGCTCATGCGCGGCACGGTTTCATGGGCCACGTTTTGCAGGAACGACATGGCCCATGAGGCAAAGATCAAACCGAGCAGGCCGCCCGTGAGCGCGAGTAGCAAACTCTCGATCAGCAACTGCCTGACGATCCGCCAGCGCGACGCGCCCAGCGCGGCACGCACGGCAAACTCTCTTCGGCGGGTTGCGGCGCGTGCCAGCAAAAGGTTCGCGACGTTCGCACAGGCGATCAGCAGCACCAGAGCAACTGCGCCGAAGAGTAACGTCAAAGCCGTGCTGACGTTCTGCGTGATGTTCTCTTGCAGGGAGACGACGGTAACGGTGTCGGCGCCGGCATTTGCTACCGGATATTCTTTGAAGAGTTGCTGCACGACCCGGTTCATCTTCGCTCGCGCCTGCTCGATCGTGACGCCGGGTCTCAAACGCGCAATCACGTTGCCTGCCGTGCGCACGTCGCGTGTATGCGTTTGCAGATTCATCGGGCCCGTCAACAGCCACAACGGCGGTGGTCCCTGGTGCACGAATGTTTTCGGCATCACGCCGATGACGGTGTAGTTCTTGTCGTCGAGCGTGATCTGTTTCCCGACCACATTCGCATCTCCGCCGAAACGTTGCTGCCAGAACGGATGGCTGATGATTGTGACTGGCGCGGCGCCGGTCTGGTCGTCAGCTTCGGTGAAGTCACGGCCGAGCATAGGCGTGGCACGCATGACCTTGAAATATTCGAAAGTGACCATGCGCGCGTTGATGTTCTCCGGCTGATCGGTGCCGGTGACGTTTACGGACCAACCGCGGAAAGTCGACATCGATTCGAAAACCTGGTTGCGCGCGCGCCAGTCGTTGAAGTTCAGATAGGAGACCCAGCGGTTCTTCACTTCGGGGCCTGACTCCGTCAGCCAAACGATGCGATCCGCTTCCGCGTATGGCAGCGGTTGAAGCAGCACCGCATGGACCACGCTGAACATCGCAGTGTTGACGCCGATGCCCGCAGCCAGGGTCAACACGGACAACGCGGTGAAGCCAGGATGCTTGCGTAACCAGCGGAGACCGTAAATGAGATCCTGGATCATTGATTCACTCACTCCGTAGCGCGATTGATGGATCGACTTTCGTTGCTCGCCGCGCGGGCATGTAACACGCAAACAGTCCGACTACAACCAGGGTCAGTGCGACGCCGGCGAACGTCATAAAATCCGTGGTTGAGATTCCAAACAGCAAACTCGACATGAA
>JAICGQ010000472.1 GCA_025923035.1 Pyrinomonadaceae bacterium
CCCTGCAATCTCGAGCTGCGAATCGATTCAAGCGATGTACCCGCGAATCGCGCCGCGCTCAAGTTGATCGCGTTGCTGGAAGCGATTGCTTCGGAGGATCCGGCGGCGATGCGCATCGCTGAGCTCGCCGACCTGATCAAGTCCGAATATTTCCGGCTCGAATATGAAGAGTTGCAACTGTTGAATGAGCGCTTCAATGCGGAGCATCTGGGTCTACTGCGCACCGACATGCCGTTGCTGACGCGCGAAGCTGTCGAGCGTTTCAAGAACCGTCACCGCATCGGCATGTGGGACGCGGATGCGCTCGAAAACACGTTTGCGTACGTCGGTGGCGAGTTGCAGGTCACTGCCTGGCTCGCTCGCGCGCAGAAAATCATCACCAACCTGCCGCAAGCCGAGGCGACGAAAGAACTGCTGAACCTCGATCTCGGTGCGCAGGATCGCGATCGCGACATCGCTGACAACGTCGAGAACGCCGAGACTGCGAAACTTGAAGAGAAAGGCGTCGAGAAGAAGCGACGCCCATCGCGCGACATTCATCCTGCGGCGCTGGCCTGGACTTCGCTTGTGATCCAGCGGTTCGCGGAGTTGATCCAGGCCGTGCCACGAACCGGCAAGCCGTCCGAATTGCGTGTGGAGTTGATGCGCTTGTTGGGCCGACTCGGTTTCCGCGAGCAGATCGTCGAGCCGACCAGGACGTCCAACGACGATCAGGAACTGCCGCAAGTGATGCTCAATCTGAACGCGATGGAATCTATCCGTCGCGCCCTTCTCGCCGCCGTGAGGAGCATCGAGATCACCTCCGCGGAATCCGCTGTTGAAACAGCTCGACTCTCAATCTTTCTTCAGGAAGTCCGTCGCTGCCTCAACTCGCAATCGCAACTTCTCGGCGCCGCCGATCGCTCCGGTCTACGCATCCTCGAAGCCACGGACGTTCGCGGCCTGCGCTTCCGCGCGGTCTTCATCGCCGGCCTCGTCGAAGGCGGTTTTCCGCTGCGCGCATCGCGCGACTGGATCTACCCGCACGAAGAGCGCGAGCGGCTGAAAGAGTATGGCCTGACGCTCGAAGACATCTCGCCCGCGACGCTGCTCAAAGAGGAACACTATTTCTACCAGGCCGCGTGCCGCGCCACCGAGCGTCTTTTCCTGAGCCGTCCGCTGCTGCTCGAAGACGATTCTGAAACCGTCAGTTCCTACTACGTCGACGAGCTGCGACGCGCCGTCGCCCCGTTCGAAGTCGAGACTGAGATCGTCCGGCGCGACTACGAGGGCGGCAACTTCGACGACGTCTCGACGAACACCGACATGAGCGTCGCACTCGTGCGGCAGGACGAACGCCATCGTCATCCGATCGTGAAAGACAAGCTGCTGCCGTTGCCGCGCATCAAACGCCTGCTCACGCTCGCGCGCAACGACCGCTACATCAGCAACTCCGCTTTACGACGAATCGAGATCGAGCGCGAACGATCGAGCGGAAGGTTTGGTCCATACGATGGAGAGATCACCGATCCGCATTTGCTCGAACTCTTGAAACAACGGTTCGGACCCGACTTCGTTCACAGCGCGAGCGGCCTCAGCGTCTACGGCAACTGTCCGTATCGATTCTTCGCGCAACGCGTGTTGCGACTCGAACCGCGTGGCGAGGCCGCGCTCGATTTACAGGCGATCGACGCCGGCAAGTTGTTGCACGACGTGCTGCGTCGTTTTTTTGAACGCCATCGTCGTGAGCCGTTGTACGAACTGGATCGCAAAGCGTTGCGCGCGGAACTGGCCGCCATCGCCGATGCTGTGTTCGACGAGCACGAGCGCGTCGTTCCTCCATTGAACAAGCAGATCTGGAAGATCGATCGCGAGATTCGCAAGATCTTGTTGGACCAGGTGTTGCTGTATGAACTGGAAGTTCAGGGGGAGTCAACGAAGCGACACGTGCTGCCCGCGTATTTTGAGGTTGCCTTCGGCGGCGCTCGCTCGTCTGCGAAAGATCCTGATTCGACAGACGAACCCCTCGAGCTCAGTCGTCCTACGTTAATCGGCGACGAGACGATCAAGATCAGCGGCCAGATCGATCGCGTTGATGTTGCCGGCGACGATACGGTTATCGCTTACGACTACAAGCTATCAACCGGAGCGAGCAAGTGGGACATCGTCTCGGGACGCAGTCTTCAGCTTCCGATCTATCTCGAAGCACTCGAGAAACTGATTCTCCCCAATCGCCCGATCGCCGGCGGCGGGTATTACGTGATACGCGGCGGGCAGGAACGCCGTAACAGAGGCATGTACCGGGCGACGCAGTTGGACTATCTCAATGTGCGCGCGAAGCTTTCCGTTTATTCCGATGAGGAGTGGCAGCAGGTGCGCGCTGACGTGATCGCGAAGATTTGGAAGTTTCTCGACGGGATGCGCGAAGGTCGCTTCATCGTCGATCCCTCCGAGCGCCAGAAGACGTGCCGCTTCTGCGATTACGGCGCCGTTTGCCGCTACAGCCGCGACCGCATCGAGCGTAAGAAATAAGGACGGCGGGGCAGAGCCACGCCGCACGTCAGGCGGCGAAGCCGATGCTACGAAGCTTGATAAGTTTGAGAAGCATTAAGTGAAAGAGAAACGCGAACTACTTCCGGAGCAGGCAGCGGCCGCGTACGAGATTAAGAAACACATCTCGGTGACGGCCGGGCCGGGCTCCGGGAAGACGACGGTGCTCGTCGAGCGTTATCTCCACATCCTGCGCGAACAGAGTCTTTCGATCGATCAGATCGTCGCCATCACGTTCACGAATCGTGCGGCCAACGAGATGCGCGAACGGCTGCGGAAAGAACTCAACGACATTCTCGGAACTGCCACTGGCGACGAACGCCGCCGCTGGCTCAATTACAAACGCACGCTCGACGGCGCGGTGATCACGACGATTCACGGCTTTTGCGCGCGGCTGTTGCGCGAGTTTCCGCTGGAGGCGCGCGTCGATCCGCAGTTCATGCTGCTGGATGAACATCAGGCGGCGCTGATGCTGGAGTGGATCGTCGAGGAGGTGCTGTCGGAATTTATCAGCGCCGGC
>JAICGQ010000473.1 GCA_025923035.1 Pyrinomonadaceae bacterium
CAACGTCGGCACGGCGGCTCGAGGTGTACCCATGAACACTATTCGCATTTAATCCACGGTTACTAATCCGTCGCGGTTGCTTCAGCGACGCGTCGCGTCGTCGCCCCGACACGCTCCGACGAAACCTTCGCTTGCAGAAACAGCAGCAAATAATCACGCCCGCCCGCCTTTGAATCCGTGCCCGACATATTGAAGCCGCCAAACGGATGCACACCCACCAGCGCGCCCGTGCACTTCCGATTCAAATACAGGTTCCCGACGTGAAACTCTTTCCGGGCGCGCTCCAGCTTCGCCTCGTCCTGGCTGTACACCGCGCCGGTGAGACCAAACTGGGTATCGTTCGCGATCTCCAACGCGTTGTCGTAATTCTGCGCCTTGATCACTGCGAGCACGGGACCAAAGATCTCTTCCTGCTCGATCGTGTCGCCGGGTTTCACGTCGGCGATCACTGTCGGCTCGATAAAGAAGCCCTGCTCGCCGTCCGATCCGCCGCCAATCAACACGCGACCACCTTCACTCTTCCCCTTTTCGATGTACGAGTTGATCGTCTTGAACGCTTTCTCGTTGATCACCGCGCTCATGTTAGTCGCCGGATCCGACGGATCGGCGAGTTTGATCTTCGCGGTACGCTCGGCGATCTTGTCGAGCATCGTGTCGTAAATGCGCTCGTCGATGATCGCACGCGAACACGCGGAACACTTCTGTCCCTGGAAACCAAACGCCGACTGGACCACGCCGGTCGCTGCCTCGTCGAGATCCGCATCTTCAGCGACGATGATCGCGTCCTTGCCACCCATCTCAGCGACAACGCGCTTGATCCAGAGCTGCCCGTCGTGGACTTTCGCGGCGCGCTCGTTGATTCGCAACCCGATCTCCTTCGATCCAGTGAACGCGACGTAACGCGTCTTCGGGTGATCGACGACCACGTCGCCAACCTCAGCGCCAGAGCCGGTCATGAAGTTCACGACACCCGGCGGCAATCCCGCTTCTTCAAGAATCTCGAAGAACTTAAACGCGATCGTCGGGGCGTCGGACGACGGCTTCAACACCACCGTGTTACCCGTCACGACGGAGGCGACGGTCATCCCGGCCATGATCGCGAGCGGAAAGTTCCACGGCGGAATCACCGCACCGACGCCGAGTGGAATGTAGTCGAGTTCGTTATCTTCGCCTTTAACACTGACCAGCGGCTGCTTGTCCGCGTAGCGAAGCATCTCGCGGCCGTAGAACTCGCAGAAGTCGATCGCTTCGGCGGTGTCGCCGTCGGCCTCGGGCCACGTCTTGGCGACTTCGTGGATCATCCACGCCGAGAGTTCGTGTTTGCGTTCACGCATGATGGCTGCCACGCGAAACAACAACTCCGCACGCTCTTCAGCGGGCGTGTGCTTCCACGTTTCGAAAGCCTCGGCGGCTTTCTCGACTGCCTGATTGGCAAGCTCTTTGGTCGCCTTGTGGAAACTTCCGACGACTTGCGTGCGATTGGATGGGTTAATGCTGTCGAGCTTCGAACCTGTTTCAATTCGTTCGCCGCCGATGACGAGCGGATACTCGCGCCCCAGTTGCTCTCGCACTTTCGCAATCGCATCGCGCATCGCCTGAGCGTTCTCTTCTTTGCTGAAATCAGTAAACGGTTCGTTAAGAAATTCTGTTGGCATCTGCTACTCCTGTAATAAAGTCAGTCCACAGACTACGGCGCACACGAGCGCACCGATGAAAGCGGAGCATCTGTGGATTGATCTAATTCGAGGGTTGTGGTCAACCCCACTTCCCGGCTTTTTGTAATTTTTTGATCTTGCGCTTGACGATCTCTCGTTTGATGACGCTCATCTTGTCGAGAAAGACGATCCCGTCGCAGTGATCGGTTTCGTGAAGCATGCAACGCGCTGTGAGTTCCATGCCGTCCAGCTCGAACCACTCGCCCTTCAAATCCTGAGCGCGAACGACGGCGCGAAGGCTGCGCTCAACCGGAGTGAAGATCCCGGGAAACGACAAACAACCTTCATCGCCGTTCTGAGATCCTTCAATGCGCAGAACTTCCGGATTGATGAGCACGACCCGCTGCTGCGGATCCTTTCCGCCTGAGCAGTCCATCACAAACAGCCGCTGCGGGACGCCCACCTGTACCGCAGCCAGGCCCACGCCCGGCGCAGCGTACATGGTTTCAAACATATTGCTGACCAGCTTCTCCAGATCGCTATCGAACTCCGTCACTGGATCAGCGGGAGTGTCGAGCACCGGGGCCGGCCATTTTACGATGTCGAGTACTGCCATTCTTTCGGTTTTTCCGTTCTAAGTCACGCTTACGGTGACGCTGTACGATGTTGATTTTACGTTTTTCGATGCACGAATGCTAATACCCTCGCAACTGCTCGCGGTAGCCATCGAAGTTGCGCTTCATCTCGCCGATACTGTCGCCGCCGAACTTCTCGCGCATCGCCCGCGCGAGCACCAGAGCGACCATCGACTCGCCGATTACACCCGCAGCGGGCACCGCCGTTACGTCTGAACGCTCGAACGCCGCCGCCTCTTCTTCTTTAGTATCGATGTCCACCGAACGCAACGCGCGCCGCAGTGTTGAGAGCGGTTTAAGATGACCGCGAACGCGAACCTCTTCGCCGTTCGTGATGCCGCCTTCGAGCCCGCCGGCGCGGTTTGTTTCGCGTATGAACTCGCGCGTTTCCGAGTTGTAGGCGATCTCGTCGTGCACTTCTGAACCCGGCAAACTGCTCGCCTCCGCACCCGCGCCGATCGCGACCGCTTTCACGGCGGGTATCGACATCACCGCCTGCGCAAGCAAACCGTCGAGTTTCAAGTCCCATGAAGTATGCGAACCCAAACCAGGGACGACGCCGCGTGTGACTACTTCGAAAATCCCGCCGAGCGTATCGCCCTTGTGACGTGCTTCGTCAATCAACGCGATCATGCGTTGTTGCGCGTTTTCGTCAGCACAATGCAACGGCGCGTCGTCCGGGATCGCCTCGATCTGGCTCCACG
>JAICGQ010000474.1 GCA_025923035.1 Pyrinomonadaceae bacterium
CGGGCGCTTCGGCAAGAGCGATCTTTTGGCCCAACGATGGGGCGGTTTCGTCGTTGCGCGAGGAGCCGGTTTTTTCACCTTCCGGCGTCAGGCCGCCGAGCGCGGGGGCGACGTTCGCTGTGTCGAGTTCGTTGAGTTGCTCGATGTAGGTGATGATCTCGGCGATCTGTGGTCCAAAGATTTTTAGTTCTTCGTCGGCCAACTCGAGATGAGCGAGTTGGGCCACTTTCGCGATGTCTTTCTCTTCTATCGGCATAGCTTTTCCGGATCGATAATGAATTCGATGGCGCCCACAACCGGCTGGCCCAGGAGCGTATTAATGCGGTAGAGCATCTGGCCGCGCATCGCATGTAATTGCTTTTGCCAGATCAGATCGGCTACCGCGACGTGTAACGTGCGGTCGTGCAAAGCAAATGCGATAGCGCGCTCTTTCAGACCTTCGCCGGCGCAATGCTTCCACGCCGCAATCGCCGCTGCTTCGGCGACCACCGGGGCGTTGCCGGAAGCGCGCAGTACCGCTGGGAGTGCTTTGATTAATGCTTCCATGATGGTTGCGATCTCGGATTGAAACACGCAAACTCTTCACCCGCAAGTATGGCAAATCATCTACGTGAAAAACTTATACTCGCGTCCGGTAGCCCGCGGCGGAAAGAGTTGCTGACCGCGGTTGGTTGGGAATTTGAAGCGATTACGGCCGGCATCGATGAATCGGTAATGCCCGGTGAGGATCCGGCAACGTACGTGCAACGGCTGGCGAAATCAAAGGCCGAAGCTGTTACAGCCAAAATGGACCACGGACTCGTCCTCGGCGCCGATACGACTGTTGTTGTCAACGGACAAATCCTTGGCCAGCCGACTGATGATGACGATGCGAAACGGATGTTGCAGTTACTGAATGACAAATGGCACGAAGTGTTGACGGGTGTGGCTGTGCTACGCGTCGGTGCAGAATCGCGGGTCGCTTATGAAACGACGCGCGTGCGCTTTGCGGAGATGAGCGATCAGGAGATCGACTGGTATGTCTCGACCGGCGAGCCGCGCGGTAAAGCCGGCGCTTACGGCATACAGGGAGCGGCCGGACTCTTCATCAAAGAGATTCAGGGTGATTATTTCAATATCGTGGGATTACCGATCCGGCTCGTGTATGAACTAATAAAACACTGATCCGCCATCGATGTTGATGCCCTGACCATTGATCCCGCGACCTTCGTCCGAAGCAAGCAACAATGCCATCGCCGCGACCTCTTCAACCGTCGCCAGCCTGTTCTGCGGACTCATCTTCTTTATCGCTTCCAGAGCTTCATCAGCGGTGCGGCCGGTACGCGTCGTAACCCTTTCGATACCACGCGTGACCATGTCCGTGTCGACATAACCCGGACAGATCGCGTTAACCGTGATGCCACTCGTGGCGACTTCCAGCGCCACCGAACGCGTCAAACCCATCACCCCGTGTTTCGATGCTGAATATGCAGCGATGTACGGCGCGCCAGTCTTGCCCGCGATCGACGCGATATTGATCACGCGTCCCCACTTCTTTTCCAACATCGCGGGCAGTGCAGCGCGCGTGCAGTAGAACGTTCCTGAAAGATTGATCGCGAGATGCCTCGACCACAGGTCGTCGGACGTCGTAACCAGCGTCGCACTCTCAGCGATGCCGGCGTTGTTGACCAGGATGTCGACCTCGCCGAGTTGTTCGCGCGTTTGCGCAAACATCTGTGTGACGCTTTCGGAACTGGAGACGTCGCAAACGACGCCGATCGCCCCGTTCCCGATCTCGGCAGCAACCTGTACGACCTGCTCGGCCGATCGTGCGGCGACGGCAACCCGCGCACCTTCGCGCGCGAAAGCCAACGCGATGGCGCGTCCGATACCGCGACCACCGCCGGTAATGAGTGCGACTTTTCCGTTTAGCATTCTTTAGTGTCCGGTGAAATGCGGATCGCGCTTCTCGAAAAACGCGCGCACGCCTTCGTGACCGTCTTCAGACTCAAAGCAACGCAGTTGCGCCTCAGTTTCGTAACGCAACATCTCATCAAGATCCGACGCGTGGCTCAGGTAGACCGCCTGCTTCGCTGCAGCGAGTGCGATCGGCGGCGCCGCGCACAAACGATGCGCGAGTTGCAGCGTCGCTTGTTCCAACTCCTCCGGCGCCACCACGCGGTTGACGAGATTCAACCGCGCCGCTTCTTGAGCATCGATCGTCTCCCCGAGAAAAAACATCTCGCACGCTTTGTTCGGGCTCACGAGCCGCGGCAGGAAATACGTGCCACCCCAATCCGGGTGCAGCCCGACTTTCACGAACGACTGGCTGAACGTTGCGTCACTGGACGCGATGCGCAGATCGCACGCCAGCGCGAGATTGAAACCGGCGCCCGCTGCTGGACCATTGATCGCGGCGATCACCGGTTTCGTCATCGATCGAATCGCACTGATCACCCGACGCCCCGCGCCGAGAATGCGCGCGAACTCGTCCGCGTCGTGACGTTCCATCAACTCCGCCATGAACGCGATGTCGCCGCCGGAGCAAAACGCCCGGCCCGCGCCGGTGATGACCACGACGCGGCTGTTGCGATCACTGCTAGCATGCTCCAGCGCTTCCGCGAGGTCGCGGCGCATATGTCCGATAAACGCGTTCAGCTTGTCAGGACGATTCAGGGTGATCGTCGTGACGCATTCGGCTTCGGAAACGAGAATGTGTTCGTACATATGAGTAGTACTTGGTGCTTAGAACTTTGTACTTTGTTCGCCAGCGAAACTTTCGTTTCAAGTTGGCACGTTAACCAGCGAACAAAGAACTAAACACAAAGAACAAAGCTCTATTCGCCCTTAAACTGCGCTTTCCGCTTTTCGACGTAAGAGTTGATGCCTTCTTTAGCATCCGCGGATTGAAACAATTGTTGTTGCAATTCACGCTCGAGTGCGAGCGCAGATTCAAACGGAATTTCAGATCCGGTTTGCACGGCGCGTTTGATTCTGCCCACCGCCATCGCGGC
>JAICGQ010000475.1 GCA_025923035.1 Pyrinomonadaceae bacterium
GCGCGCAGGCTGAGTGTCTCCGGATCGGCGGTGTATATTCCGCCGACCATCGGTTGGGCCATGCGTTCGAGCGCCTCCCGCCCGAGACGACGGCGCACGAAACTAGCCAGGGACTCGTCTTCTGTTCCATTCTGCCGAGGCAGCAGCAGGTCCGCTGCCATTCTTATTTTGCCTGTCAGGCTAAAGATATCGGTGGCGATGAAAGGCCACACCCGCGACGGCGCGAGCAGTTGAAAACCTTCCGGCACGGGACGCAGCCGACCGTTTCGTACGATGAAGCTGCGGCGGAATTGTTCGTTGGTCTGAATCAGGCGCGATTCGAGACCGAGTCGCTTCGCGAGCGACACCGCCTCCGGTTTTTCGGAAATGAACGAATCGGGACCACGTTCGAGAAGGAACCCGTCGCGATGATGAGTCTGAAGCGTCCCGCCCAGCCGTTCACCAGCTTCGATTAATGTGATTTGTGATTTTGGGAGACCGAGTTCGATGAGGCGATGCGCGGCAGCTAAGCCCGAGATGCCGCCGCCAACAATCACCACTCGTTTGGAATGCATCACGAACCTGCCAGGCAACAGTCCACGGGACAGACCGAATGGGCCACACCGCGTGAGCCAAGGAAGCGCGCGGGCGCATTGTCGACACGCTCGAGAATCAGCTCTCGGATCATCTTCACGAACGACGGATGCGTGCCGGCAGTCGCCGCGCGAACGACATTGATTCCCAACTCCTCCGCGAGTTGCCGCGCCTCGACGTCGAGATCGTAAACGACCTCCATGTGATCGGAAACGAATCCGATCGGCGCAATGACGACGTTCCTAACGTCATCGCTGTGAAGTTGTCGCAAGTGATCGCAGATGTCGGGCCCGAGCCAAGGTTGAGACGGCGATCCGCTGCGGCTCTGATAAACGATTTTCCAATTGTCGACGCGGAGTTCACCGGCAATCAGCCGGCCGGTTTCTTCAAGCTGCGGGGCGTATTCACAGTTTGCCGCCATCGTTTCGGGAATGCTGTGCGCCGTGAACGCGAGGTGATCAGCGACCCCGATCTGCGAAAGCGCAACGCGAATTCGATCCACATTCGCTTCAATGAACAACGGGTGATTGAAGAAGGCCCGCAACTTCTCAACGCGTGGCGCATCAACGCCTACGGCAGTCTGCGCCTCCGCAATGTTTTGCTGGTACTGACGGCAACTCGAAAACGAACTGTACGCGGACGTCACGAACGCCAGCGCGTTCTTGATCCCATCCGAGGCCATCTCGCGCAGTGTGTCAGCCAACAGCGGATGCCAGTTGCGATTGCCCCAATAGATCGGCAACGCCGGACCATGCGCTCGCAACTCTTCTTTCAGTGCCGCGATGAGATCTCGATTTTGTTGATTGATAGGACTGGCGCCACCAAACATTTCGTAATGATGCGCCACGCCAAGCAGACGCTCGCGCGGCACATTACGTCCGCGCACGACGTTCTCCAGAAAGGGCATCACTTCCTCCATCCCTTCCGGACCGCCAAACGAAACGATTAACAAAGCGTCATACATCATTGAGAACTCATTTCATGGACCATATCGACCAGCGCCATCACATTGTTAACCGGCGTCTCCGGCAGGATCCCATGACCTAGATTGAATACGTGCCCCGGCCGTCCACCGGCCTGATCCAGAATTCGTTTTGCGTGTGCTCGCAGCACGTCCGTTTCCGCAAACAGTGTTACCGGATCGAGATTTCCCATCACCCCGGCGTCATGTCCAACCCGCTGCCACCCTTCATCCAAACGCACGCGCCAGTCGAGTCCGATCACATCGCCACCCGCTTCTCGCATCAACTCGAGCAACGCACCCGTCCCCGTTCCGAAATGAATTACGGGAACGCCGGTCTTAACGCCCTGCATCACCGCCCGAGAATGCGGCAAAACAAACTCGCGGTAATCATCGGGCCCCAAACATCCGACCCACGAGTCGAACAACTGCACTGCCTGCGCGCCGGCATCGATCTGCGCATTCAAATACTTCACTAACGCGCGCGCGATCAGCGACATCATCGCGTGCCAGGCGCCGTGGTCGTCGTACATTAATTTCTTCGCATGGACATAATTCTTCGATCCGCCACCTTCGATCATGTATGACGCGAGCGTAAACGGCGCGCCGCAAAACCCGATCAAGGGAACGTCCGGTTTCAACTCCTGACGCGTCAACGAGATCGCTTCATAAACAAAGCTCAAGGCGCCCGGATCTTCGACCTCTCGCAATCGCTTCACGTCGTCTGCGTGGCGCACGGGATTGTGAATAACCGGTCCTTCGCCCTGGGCAAACTCCAACTCGATCCCCATCGGCTCGAGGATCAAAAGTATGTCGGCGAAGATGATCGCGGCGTCGACGCGGAGCCGTTCAGCCGCCGTCACGGTCACTTCCGCTGCCAGCGACGGGGTTTTGCACAACTCCAGAAAAGTTGTACGCGCACGCACCTCACGATACTCGCGCATGTACCGCCCCGCCTGCCGCATCAGCCAGATCGGCGTATAAGGCACAGGCTCACGCCGGCACGCTTTCATAAACACACTGTTTTCTAGTGATTGGGTCAAGGGATGCTGATTATATATCGTGGGAACTTAATCTTGAACTTTAGGTCTAATACTGACGTTCAACGCAACGTCGCGCCCCCTTGCGACACATACTAGCGATTACCGCTCCGATCTGGTTTCAACATTGGTGCAAAACAGCGTTAGGGTCTACAATACGCTCCCAAACGCTGTAAATATGTCCGTACTGACAAAGTTGTCACAAGTCAGTAACTTGCGGTGTTTGCACTGTTGAGAGAGCGGTGATTGATGAACGGACAAGCTAGAGCTTTGATCGAGTCCATGCCTAACGACATCGGGACTGAGGCGGTTGCTCCGCTCAGTTTCGACGAAGCGTTTACCCTCCATCACCGC
>JAICGQ010000476.1 GCA_025923035.1 Pyrinomonadaceae bacterium
GGTCGCGGCGGTTGAGATACTGCGTTCAAGTCCACGCACGCGTGAATACATTGAAGTCGGCGAGGTGGAAGGCAAGTCGCTGCTAGACGCGATGCGCGACGGAAAACTCGACGGCATGCAGGACTTCGACACCGTCATCAAGGGACTCATCGAAAGCAACGTGGTGTCGCTCGAAGACGGACTGGCGTTCGCGAGCAATCAGAACAACCTCCTGCTCTCGCTGAAAGGCATGACGGCCGCCGAAGACTTCATTCGCCGCGATGGCGACGCAGTGGCTGTCGGTTCGTTCTCCGACTCCGGTTCGATGCTCGGAATGATCGAATAGTCCCGCGCCACACGCGCACCTTCACTGAAACATCATCATGATCATCGTTTGTCAAAAATGTGCCACTCGCTTGCAGGTTGACGAGGAGAAGTCACCGACGCGTCCGTTCAATGTTCGTTGTCCGAAGTGCAATGCGACAGTTAGTTCGGGGGTGGCGAGTCCGGCGTCGGAACATGGCGCCCTTGCAGTTGGCGGATCTCCGGCCACCGAGCATCCTCGTTTTGAACAGAACACGGCGCGTGCCTACGAGCCGGCCGAGAAGGCAAACGGGTACGGCGAGAATGGCGCGACAATCACCGAAGATTCCGTCCGCATGTTGATGGACCTTCTGACGAAAGGCGCGAATCACGCTCCGGAAAACCCAGGCGCGAGACCGGCGTGGGACCAGCGCAAGGCGTTGGTCTGCACTGCGGAAACCTACCGTGACACAGCCGCTCGACGTCTCACGCAAAGCGGCTACCAGGTGTTCGTGGCTGAAGACACGCGCCAGGCGATTGAAACGATGCGCTCCAACAAGATGGACGTCGTGTTGCTCGAGCCGCAGTTTGATCCGGCGGAACAAGGATCGGCTTTCGTGATCAGGGAGATCAACGTTCTGCGTCCGCCGCAACGCCGCCGCATCTTCTTCGTTCTGATATCGCCTTCAATGCGCACGATGGACGCGCACGCCGCTTTTCTGAGCAACGTCAATCTCGTCGTGAATGTGGCCGACGTTGACGAGCTCAATCGGATCATGGAAGTCGCGTTGCGCGAGTACAACGAACTTTACCGCGACTTCAACGTGGCGTTTAATTTGACTGCTTTGTAGTTTTTTTATATCTGTGTAATCTGTGTTCGCCGCGACAGAGACACACGGGTATGAACAGCAATCACGACCATCGCCATCACACCTCGAGCAATAGCTGGCGACGACTGACTGTGGTGTTGGTTTTGACTGCGCTCTACATGGTGGCGGAAGTCGCTGGTGCGTGGTGGACCGGCTCGCTGGCATTGCTGGCTGATGCGGGTCACATGTTCACCGACGTTGCTGCACTGATTCTCGCGCTCAGCGCCGTGTGGTTCGGCGCCCGTCCTGCCAATTCAAAGAAAACTTTTGGTTACTACCGGCTGGAGATCATCGCCGCGCTCGTAAACGGTGTGACGCTGGTCGTGATGTCGCTGTTGATTTTCTACGGCGCGTACGAGCGTTGGATCGAACCGCCCGTAGTGCGTAGTGGACCGATGATAATGGTTGCCGCGGGTGGTCTGCTGGTCAATTTGATCTGTGCGTGGATTCTGCACGGCCGCCACGAGATCGATCTCAACATTCGCGGCGCGTGGATGCACGTGATGGGTGACGCGCTCGGTTCAGTGGCGGCGATCATGGCGGGCGCCTGTATGGCGTTGTTTGGCTGGTACCAGGCGGATGCCGCTTTCAGCGTCGTGATTGGTCTGCTCATTATCTGGGGATCGATACGGTTGATTCGCGAGTCGACGAACGTGTTGCTCGAAGGCACTCCCGCGCATATCAACCTGGCGGCGGTTGAAGACGCGATCCTCGACACTAACGGAGTCTCAAACGTTCACGATCTGCACGTTTGGACGATCACTTCGGGGCGCGACGCGTTGAGCGCTCATGTGATTCATGCGGACAGCATTTCGCAGCCCGACTTGTTGCGTGAACTCCGCACCAAGCTTCACGATCGCTTCGGCGTCGATCACCTCACGATTCAGATGGAGACCCCCGACTTTGAAGACGAGACGTTTCATTTTTGTCATGCAGGTACGGCGTGTTTTCGATCCCAGAGAAGCTAAATCCCTCAAGCCCGCGTCATATGGAACTGAATATACTGATCACTCTTGACCTTCGCGAACAGGCCGCAGTGCAAGCGGCGCTCGTTACGCACGGGGCGCCGGACGCGTTGGTGACGCTCGCGTTGACGGGCGCGTGTCGCATCGGTTCGCTCGACGAGGCGCGTCAACTGCGTAAGTGGCTCGCGGAAGCGCGCGCTGCGGGCGAGTCGGATTTCGCGTCGTTGCACGTGATCGAGAAAGCCCTCATTGATTTCGGGATCTAATTAAAAATGAGCAGGAACTTTGATCTTGCGTATGGATCGACCTCGATCAAGTTTGTCGCTGATGATGGACGGTTCTCGGTAATTTCGGATGAATCATCTTCCGAACGGCCATTGTCAGACGGGCAGATCGGATCCGCGTTTGAGTCGCCAATCGCTTCGCCGCCTTTGGATGACGTCGTGAGTAGCGACGATTCCGTGCTGCTGGTTGTGTCGGACGCGACGCGCGCGACGGCCAGCGCTCAGATCGTCAATCTGCTCATTCGGCGGTTGGTCCAGACCGGAGTGTCGCCCGGCAATATTGCCATCATTTTTGCGACCGGCATTCACCGGCGCGTCAGCGAGGAAGAGAAACGCGAGCTGCTGACGCCGTTTATCGTCCAACGAGTCCGAACGTTGGACCACGACGCTTACGACGAAACGAAACTCTATTCGCTCGGAACGACGACGAATGGCGTCCGTGTGGAAGTCAGTTCTGCATTGCGAGACTTTTCGCGAGTCGTGCTAATTGGCGGGATCAGTTTTCA
>JAICGQ010000477.1 GCA_025923035.1 Pyrinomonadaceae bacterium
GACGCGATACGGTTGCGCGATCACCGGGATGACGATCGGGACCGCGGGCGCGATCGTCTATTGCGAAGGACAGTTCATCGAGTCGCCGGGTTTCGAAGCGCCCGGTGGGTGCAAAGACACGACGGGCGCGGGGGACGCGTTTCATGGCGGATTTCTTTATGGGATGCTTTGTGGCGACGACGTCGAGACGAGTCTGCGTTTCGGAAACGCGGTCGCGGCGATAAAATGTTCGGCCCTGGGTGCTCGTACCGCGCTGCCCACGCAGGCGCAGTTGCAAAAATTCTTGAATTCCTAAAATCCGTGATATAGAGGGTGGCTATGAGACTCACGTTAATCGTAGTAGTTGCGTTGCTCCTGGGCCTGGTCGTTCCTGTTCCGCAGTCGAGCGCGGCCGACATCGTGTTCAAGAACGGGAACGTTTACACGGTCGATCCAAAAACGCCACGCGCTCAGGCGATCGCAGTGACCAAAGATCGGATCGTGTTCGTTGGCTCGAATGCCGACGCGCAGAAGCTGGTTGGTCCAAAAACTCGCGTGGTCGATCTGAAGGGCAACACGGTCCTGCCAGGCTTCGCCGATGCGCATCAACATCTTTCCGGTGTGGGTTTTCGCGAGATGAATCTGAACCTCGAAGGCACGACGAGCCTCGAGGACTTCCTCGCGAAAGTGAAAGCACGTGTGGCCCAGGCAAAACCCGGCGAATGGGTGACGGGCCGCGGCTGGATCGAAACCCACTGGAAGCCGCCCGTGTTTCCCACGCGCTGGGACCTCGACAAAGTCGCGCCAAACAACCCGGTGATTCTCGGGCGAGCGGACGGACACGGCTCGGTGGCAAACAGTGCGGCGTTGAATCTCGGCGGCATCAACAAGAACACGCCGAATCCGTTCGGCGGCGAGATCTCGAAAGACAAACAGAGCGGCGAGCCGAATGGAATGTTGCTCGACTCGGCGCAGGGTCTCGTCCGTCGTCGAATTCCGCCGACGTCACCGGCGGATGCGGAACGCGCAGTTGTGCTCGGCGTGAAACGAAACATCGAACTCGGTTGGACGCAGATTCAGGACGCAGGCGGTAGTTACAACGAAGTCGAGCTGTTCCGGAAGCTTTACGGCGAAGGAAAGATCAAGCTGCGGATTTACAAGGCCGTTCATGGACCAGGCCCGAGCGCGACTCGTCTGCTGAATGAAGGTGCGACGATCGGCGCGTTTGATAACCGGTTCACGTTTCGGACGATCAAAGTCGTTTCGGATGGAGCGCTTGGTTCACGCGGGGCTGCGTTGCTGGATCCGTATTCGGACGCCTCTGACACTTCAGGTTTTCTGACGGTGAAAGCCGAAGAGTTGCGGCCGATGCTGGTCGACGCACTGCGCAAAGGCATACAGGTCGAGACGCACGCGATCGGCGATCGGGCGAACCGGTTCATCCTCGACGAATATGAGGCGGCGTTTAAAGCGGTTCCAGCGTCGGAAAGAAAAGTTGCCGATCCACGTTGGCGCGTCGAGCACGCGCAGATCGTGAATCCGGCGGACATTCCGCGCTTCGCGAAGTTGGGAATTATTCCGTCGATGCAGCCGTCGCACGCGATCGGCGATCTTCACTTTGCGCCGAGCAGGTTGGGAGTTCCGCGACTCGACGGCTCTTACGCATGGGAGACGTTCATCAAGTCGGGCGTCGTGATTGCGGGTGGTTCCGACGCGCCTGTCGAACGCGGCGAACCCATGATCGAGTTTTACGCTGCGGTCGCGCGCAAGGACCAGAAAGGGTTTTCGGGCGAGGGCTGGCATCCGGAGGAAGCAGTTTCGCGTGATGATGCGTTGAAGATGTTCACGCTGTGGCCTGCGTATGCGGCGTTTGAAGAGAAGCTGCGCGGGTCCATTGAAGTTGGAAAACTCGCAGACTTTACGATTCTTTCGGCCGACATCATGACGATCCCCGCCCCGGAGATTTTGAAGACGCGTTGCACGATGACCGTCATCAACGGCGAGATTGTTTACGAGGGAAGTTAAGTGCGAAAGCAGTTTCTGTCGCTCGACGAAAGATCCGTCGAAGAAAGGCTTCCGCAAGGTCGAGGTGAAGTTCGTTCCTGCCAGAGGGCGGCGACAAGCTCAAACTCGTCGTGCCGCGAGGCTACTACGTTGGACCACCACCGACGCCTAAAAAGAAATCGGAGAAAAAATGATGAGCGCCATAGACGCTTCGAATACGCGACGTAGTTTTCTCTCGCTCGCCGGCAAAGGTCTTGGTCTCGCGGCGCTTTCAGTTCCGACGATCGGTGCTCTCGTGAAGGAGATCGAGGCCGCCACGAAGAGCGTCAGTCATCTCACTCCTGAACAAGCCGCGATGGATGAAGACTACTGGTCCGTCATTCAAAACTCGTTCACGGTCACGCGCGGCATCGTCAATCTCAATAACGGCGGCGTCTCGCCTAGTCCGCGCATCGTAACTGACGCGCTGGTGCGTTACATCTGGCAACAGGAAGACGCGACGGCGTACACGATGTGGCAGATACTCGAGCCGCAGTCGGAAACGATTCGCACCGGTTTGGCGGAGATCTTTGGTTGCGATCGCGAGGAGATCGCGATCACACGCAATGCGTCCGAGTCGCTCGAAATCTGTTTGATGGGCATGGACTTCAAACGCGGCGACGAGATCCTGTCGACGACGCAAGACTACCCGCGCATGTTGACGACGCTCCGGCAACGTGAACGACGCGAAGGCCTGGTGCTCAAGCTGGTCCAGATTCCGATCCCGCCGAAGGACGTGAGTGAGATCACTGCGGCGTTCGAACGCGGCATTACGAATCGGACGAAGTTGATCCTC
>JAICGQ010000478.1 GCA_025923035.1 Pyrinomonadaceae bacterium
AGTGAGCCTTTCGAGTTAGCGGGCCGGCGAAACATTCGCATCATCGGCGAGTCGCCGGTGCAGAACACGTGGGTTTATCTCGAAGGCGATCTGATTAACGACGAAACCGGCGTGGTCCAGTCATTTCCGATCGACATTTCTTATTACTCGGGAGTCGACGACGGCGAGTCGTGGAGCGAAGGCGACCGCACTGATTCGGCGTACACGTCGGCGATGCCGGGCGGACGATACGTGCTGCGTCTCGAGGGACAGTGGGAAAAGTGGCAGGAGCCGGCGGTAGTTTCGCTTACGATCCAGCAAAACGTGACCCACGGGTTCAACTGGCTGCTCGCGCTGATCGCTATTTCGATTGGACCAATCGTGATGGGCATCTATCACATCAGTTTCGAACACAAACGCTGGTCCGAAAGCATGTTCAGTAGCAGTGGCAGTGACGATGATGACGACGACAGTGATCTTGATTCGGGTGACGATTAATTAGAGGAAGACACGAATGCTCAAAATACTTTACCTAATCTTCGGAGTCGGCGTTGTGAGCTTGTACAGCGCGGGCGCGCTGCTCGGCTGGGAAATCGGCGGCGGATCGCGACGACAGTTGCCGCCTGACGCGCGACAGAACGGTTATCGATCGTTTCATTTCTGGCACTACGGCTTACACGGAGGAAAATGATGCTGCTTGAATCAGTTGCGTTGAATACGACTCTCGGTTTCGTAGTCCCGATGGAGTCGCTGTTGCCGATCGTTGTCACGACCCTGACGTTCGTGATCATCGGCTTGATCGTGTTTGCGCTGGCGTTTCTGGTGATCGCGAAAGCGACGCCGTTTTCGGTCCGGAAAGAGATTGAAGAAGACCAGAACGTCGCGCTCGCGGTCGTGATCGCGTCCGTCATACTCGGCAGCGCCCTGATCATCGCGGCGGCGATTCACGGATAAAGAGCTCGCGTCCGCTGCGACATGAAACGACCGCCGCTACTCTTTCTCAACGTTCTCATCGTCGCAACCTGCGGATTGATTTATGAGCTGCTGGCCGGGACTCTCGCCAGCTACGTACTCGGCGACTCCGTCACTCAGTTTTCCCTCATCATCGGCATTTATCTCTTCGCCATGGGCGTCGGGTCGTGGCTCTCAGGCTTCATCGACAAAGGACTCGCGCGCCGTTTCGTCGACATCGAACTCGCTGTCGCAATACTCGGCGGATTCTCCGCGCCGCTGTTGTTCATCTCGTTCTCACGCGTCAGTTATTTCTATGCGGTGCTCTATTTCGTGGTGTTCGCGATCGGGGTGTTCGTTGGTCTCGAGATCCCGCTGCTGCTGCGCATCCTGAAAGACAAAGTTGAGTTCAAACAGCTCGTCTCGCGCGTGCTCGCGTTTGATTACATCGGCGCGTTGCTCGCGTCGATCCTGTTTCCGATCCTGTTTGTGCCGCGGCTCGGGTTGATTCGCACGTCGCTGGTCTTCGGCATGCTAAACGCCTGTGTCGCGTTGTGGGGCACGTGGCTGCTGCAACCGTTGATCAAGAGCGGCATCGTCGCGTTGAGAATCAGGGCTGTGGTGGTGATTGTACTGCTGCTGGTTGGTTTGATTTACGCAAACAAGCTCACTTCGCTCGCCGAAGACGAGATGTTTGCCGACGAGATCGTCTACACGAAAGACACGCCGTACCAGCGCATCGTCATCACGCGTGGCCGCGCGGGGTTTCAGTTGTTTCTGAACGGAAATCTGCAGTTCAGTTCGACTGATGAATATCGCTATCACGAGGCTTTGGTCCATCCCGCGATGTTGCTGGCCAATAATCCGAAGCGCGTAATCGTGCTTGGCGGTGGAGACGGTCTCGCGTTGCGTGAGGTGCTGAAGTATCCGTCGGTGGAAAGAGTGACGCTGGTGGATCTCGATCCGGACATGACGAACCTGTCCACTCGTTTTCCGTTGCTGGCGAAGTTGAACGAGCGTGCGTTTGAGGATCCGCGCGTGCAGGTCGTGAATGAGGATGCGTTTGTCTGGATCGAGGAAAACACGGAGCAGCCGTACGATGCAGCGATCCTTGATTTTCCGGATCCCAACAGTTTCTCGCTGGGGAAACTTTATACGACGCGGTTCTACCGGATGCTGAAGGCGAAACTCGCGCCTGACGCGTCGGTGAGTGTGCAGTCGACGTCGCCCATGTTCGCACGCAACTCGTACTGGTGCATCATCCGCACGCTCGAAGCGGCGGGGTTTGTGGTGCGGCCGTATTACACGGCGGTGCCGAGTTTTGGTCTTTGGGGATATGCGCTGGCGCGGACGTCGCCGTTTGAGATTCCGCGGCATCCGCCCGCGGGATTGAGGTTTCTGAACGATCAGACGCTGGTGGCGATGTTTACGCTGTCGAGTGATATTGGACCAGTGCCGGTTGAGATCAACCGTCTCGATAACCAGGCGCTCGTTAGGTATTACGAAGGCGAGTGGAGAAGATTTGAATAAGGTCCGCGTATGAGTTTAATTACGCGCCGGGAAATGCTTGCGGCGTTCCTTGGGATGCCAGTCGCGCTGGCGGCGTGTCGTCGCAGTGCGACGCCGAGGTTTCCCGAAGGCGAGATCGTTGGCGCGTCAGACGTGTTTGGGCATCAGTTGCGCGACGGTCTTCGCGTTGAAGTACCGGCGGAGGCATGGACCAACGTGCCGGTCGTGATTGTCGGCGGCGGAGTGGCCGGACTAACGGCTGCGTGGCGACTGCAAAGTTCCGGGTTCAATGATTTCGTTTTGCTG
>JAICGQ010000479.1 GCA_025923035.1 Pyrinomonadaceae bacterium
GACGAGCGCGCCGAACTTTTGAAATTGATCCGCGATCTGCAACAACGGATCGAGAAACTCGAAGCCGCGCAAGCGGCTGCGCAACCAACAACAACTAACGGGCATGCATCCAGTGCTGCCGTCGTACCTGCCGCTGCTGTCGTTGCACCGGCAGAGCCCGAGACAAAGCCCGCACCAGCACCCGCAGCACCGTCGGTACCGGCGTCGACACAGGACGACGACAAAGATCCGTTCGACGGTCGCTACACGCCAAACCTCGGTTACAAGGTAGCCAACACCGAATACGGCGATCTGAACATCAGCATCTACACCTACGTCCGGTATCTAAACCAGCTCGGACTCGACGAGAACTACACCGACGCATTCGGCATTACAAAGAGTGTTCAAAATCGGCAGGACGTCCAGCTATTGAAACTTCAGGTGAAGTTCCTCGGTTGGATCCTGAATCCGAAGATGCGTTACTTCCTGTACGCCTGGACCTCGAACGCCAATCAGGGACAAGGCGCGCAGGTGGTCCTCGCCGGCAACCTTCAATACACCTTCAACAAATATTTCACGTTAGGCGGCGGCATTCGATCGTTACCCGGTACGCGCAGCGTCGAAGGCAACTTCCCGTTCTGGTTGAGTGTCGATAGCCGGCACATCGCGGACGAATTCATGCGTCCGTCGTACACGTCAGGGCTTTGGGCCACCGGCAACATCACCGATCGACTGAAGTACCAGGTGATGGTCGGCAACAACATGAGCACACTCGGCGTTCCGGCAAACCGGTTGGACAACGGGTTGAACACCGTGTCGAGCTCGCTGGTTTGGTTTCCCACCGGCGATTTCGAAAAGGGTTTCAGCGGTCAGGGCTGGGGCGATTTCGAGCACCACGAAAAGTTTTCCACACGTCTCGGGTTTCACTTTTCACGCAGCGACGAGAATCGCGAGAGCCAGCCAAACTCCGAACAGTTTGAGAACACACAGCTCCGGCTCTCGGACGGCACCGTGATCTTCACGCCCGATCTCTTTGGACCAGGCGTCGACATTACCGATGCGCGTTATCGAATGATGACCGTCGATGGCGGCTTCAAGTATCGCGGGTTTTCGCTGGAAGGCGAATACTTCTGGCGCTGGCTCGACAACTTCCGCGGCACGAACACCGGAGGCGTTCCACGGCTTTTCGATCACAGTGCGCAGCTTCAAGCGTCGGCCATGGTCGTGCCGCAAAAACTCCAGGCCTACGCGGGTTATTCGAAGATCTTCGGCCAGTTTGGTCAGCCGTGGGATTTCCGCGCCGGCGCTAATTTCTTCCCCTTCAAAAACAAGGTCGTCCGCTGGAACACCGAGGCTCTTTATCTCTACCGGTCGCCGGTCGGATACACGTCCGTGCCGTTTGCGATTGGCGGCAGAGGCTGGGTTTTTCATTCCAATTTGGAGTTAGCGTTTTGAAACCACGGATTTTACAGATCGTTGTGATCAGCGTTGCGCTGCTCGGTCCATCTGCCGCCAGGGCGCAGAAGGCGGAAGACTACCTCTTCAACGACTCGCATTTCCACCTGACCAACTACATCCAGGAAGGAATCAACATCCACGACTTCCTGAAGATCATGGGCAACAAGGCGGGACGCGTAGCATTGTTTGGCATTCCGCTGCAACAGCAGTGGTCCTACCGCGTCGATGAAAACCGTGGTCCAACTTACTACCTGAACTCCGACGCGCCGCTCTATTACTACTCCTTCACCGACGCGTGGATCGCAATGGCGTACAAGTCTCTTTCCAAAGAAGAGCAGGCGCGTTTCGATCCGATGATCACCGGCTTCAATCCGACGGACATGTATGCCGCCGATCACATTAAACGCGTGCTCACAACGTTTCCCGGCGTGTTCACGGGCATCGGTGAGTTCAGCATTCATAAAGAGTTTGTCTCGGCGAAGATCGCGGGTGAAGTCGCGAGTCTTCAGGACCAGGCGCTCGATCGTCTGATCGACTTTGCGACCGAAGCCGGTCTCGTCGTGTTGATTCACAACGACGTCGACGTTCCGTTTGCCAAACCGGGCGCCGAACCAGCGTACGCCACGCAAATGAAGGCACTCTTGCGGCGTCACCCGAACACGACGTTTATCTGGGCGCACATCGGCGTCGGACGAATCATTCGTCCCGTCAAAGATCAGGCGGCAATCGTCCAGGAGATCATCAACGATCCGCAATTGCGTAACGTTCATTTCGATATCTCCTGGGATGAAGTCGCGAAGTACATCGTCGCCAATCCTGAGTCGACGAAGATCGCGGCGACTTTAGTTAATCGTTATCCCGACCGTTTTCTATTCGGCACGGACGAGGTCGCTCCTTCGAGTCAGGAAAAGTACCTGAAGGTCTACAACCAGTACGAACCTTTCTGGAAACTCCTGACGCCGGAAGCGAGCGCGAAAGTCCGCAAACAGAACTACGAAAGAATTTTCGACGAAGCGAGACGTAAGGTGCGCAACTGGGAGGCTGCAAACGTTACGCCCCGCGCTTCGAGCATGACCAACTGAGGGGGAGGTTTCTGATGAACCTTAGAACAGGGCGAACCAGGCGTTCGCTGAAACAAATACGATGTTTGATCGCGATTGGCGGCGCGCTGCTGATCGTGCCCGGGAACGCAATGTCGCTCGTGCGACGGGCGGCGCAGGACAACACACAGGCGGCCGTAAAGATTCCGGCGGAACAGCTCGACTCGCTCGTCGC
>JAICGQ010000480.1 GCA_025923035.1 Pyrinomonadaceae bacterium
AGCCCGATGACGAAGCCAGCCATCACGCCCCCTGAAGTCACAGCACGAAACGAAACAGACTCAGGAGCGGTCAACAGGTAGTCGAACGTCTCCTTGCTGTACGCTTCGCCATCGATGAAGCAACGCTGATCGAGCCGCCAGCACTCCTCGAGCTGCGAGATGGTGAGCGGCCGGAGGTCGTAACTCATCCCCCACGAAGGCGTCGCAGTCTTCGCTTTCTTTTCAGGCTCGATCGGCGGGTCGGACTGCGACAACCAGCGGGAGCGAAATTTCTTTAGTACAGCCATAACCTTTGCGTCGCCGCTAGTTTACCGTTTTCCAGAACATGGATAAAGAGCAATTGCTACACGATGAACATGCAGTCGCCGTAACTGTAGAAACGGTATTCTTCCGCGACGGCGTGCCCGTACGCGCGCAAGACGAGATCGCGTCCGGCGAAGGCGCTGACGAGTACGAGCAGGGAAGAGCGTGGGAGATGAAAGTTTGTGAGCAGCGCGTCGGCGATGCCGAAACGATAACCGGGTTTGATCGTGAGACTCGCTTCGCCCCTCCCGGCTTCGATCCGCCCGTTTTCCGTTGCAGACGATTCGAGCGCCCGCATCGTGGTAGTGCCGACTACGATGACGCGGCCACCATTCGATCGTGCGTGGTTGATCGTCTCCGCGGCTTGATCGGAGATCGTGAATCGTTCGCTACTGACGGAGTGTTGGTCCACATCTTCGACGCGTACTGGTTCGAAGGTCCCATAGCCGACGTGAAGCGTCACTTCGGCGACGGAAGCGATGGCTTTTACTCTTTCGAGAATCGCATCAGTGAAGTGCAAACCGGCAGTCGGTGCTGCAATGGCGCCCGGAGATTTGGAATAGACGGTTTGATAACGTTCGCGATCGGCAGCCGAGTCACCAACAGGCCGTTTGATATAGGGCGGCAGCGGCGTCGACCCCAACTGCGCCAATACGTCCTCAAAAGTCCCCTCGCACTCAAAACGCACCACACGAAGCTCATGTCCGGGCTGGTCCACCATTTCTCCTATTAATTCCTGATCCCCAAACACGACCCGTGTGCCCTTACGCAGTCTTCCGCCGGGACGGACCAGCGCCTCCCAGATCCGCGGTTCCAGCTCGCGAACAAGAAAGACTTCTACGGCACCGCCAGTCTCCGCGCGTCGCCCGCTCAGCCTCGCCGGAATCACACGCGAATTATTTACAACAACGACATCGCCGGAACGCAGCTGCTGCGGAAACTCGCTGAAAACAGAATCAACCCACGATTCACTTTTGCGGTCCAACACCAGCATGCGTGAGGCGTCGCGACGGTCGAGCGGCTGCTGGGCGATGAGTTCTTCGGGAAGTTTGTAGTCGAAATCGGAGATTAGCATCATGCCGGGTGCTCGTAGTGAAACACCGCCGTCATCTGCGCGCCAAACAGCAGAATCAAACTCGACACATAACTCCACGTCAGCACTGCAACGACCGCACCGACCGATCCATAAATCTGATCGTAATGGAAATAGCCCAGGCTCCACGCGAAGGTGTACTTCGCCAACTCCCACAACAGTCCCGCGAGAAACGCACCCGGCAACGTGTCGCGCAACGTCACTTCGGCGCGCGGCATGAAACGATAGACCAAAACAAACAGCGCCACCGTAATCGCGTAGCTCGCCGTAAAAAACACGACTTGCCAGAACGCGCTACCCACCGACGCCAGCAACGTGTAGCGTTCGACCTGCCGTGGTGAAAACCTGTTCGCCAACCCACGCAACGCGACCAGCGCCGACGTCACCAGCACCGAGGCCGACAACAACAACCCAACCGCTCCAACCATGCCGACTGTCAACGCGCGTCCATGCAGAAACGTTCGCGAGGTCGTTTTCCAAATGCGATTCAACGCCCGCTCGACGACGGCAAACACCCACGATCCGGCCCACAGGACCAGGACGACGCACGTAACGATGGCCCAGCCGCCGACCTCCGAAAACGCGCCGATCGTATCGCGCAAAAACTTCGCGGATCCCGGATACACATCGACCGCATGGGCCAGCATCTGGCTCCCCGCCGCGAGCTTGTTGCTGATCGCGAGTAACAACAACAAGGCCGGAAACAGAGCCATCAAGCCGAAATAACTCATCGCCGCGGCTGACGTGAACAGATCGTTTTCGTGAAACTGGTGCAACGCGTGACCGAGCATCGATCTCCACGGCGAACGGTTGCGAACGCCGAATGAATGCCGCGAAAAGAAATTGAAGCGCTTCATTGGAGATCTATTGCGTCAGGCCCGACTAGCGGGGGTCGAATAGAGTCGGTCTTTGTGAGCCGGGGGAACTAATGCCGAAATGTTGGTACGCCAGCGGCGTCGCGAGGCGTCCGCGCGGCGTGCGGTCCAGGAACCCGATCTGGATCAGGTATGGTTCGATGATCTCTTCGATCGAATCTTTTTCTTCGTGGATCGAAGCGGAGATCGTGCCGAGCCCGACTGGTCCACCGCCGAACTTCTCGATGATCGTCAGCAACAGCTTGCGGTCCATCTCGTCGAGACCGTAGGTGTCGACTTCCATCCGGTTCAACGCGTCACTCGCGACCGCTTGTGTGATCCGTCCGTCGTAATCGACTTGCGCGTAGTCGCGGACGCGACGCAGGAGGCGGTTGACGATACGCGGCGTGCCTCGTGAGCGACGCGCGATC
>JAICGQ010000481.1 GCA_025923035.1 Pyrinomonadaceae bacterium
AATCTGTTGAATGCGGTCCTGACGATCCAGCGCAACAGCGTGGTGAGTCCCTACTTCGGATTCAACAACCTGCTGAGTTTCTTCGATCCTTCAGCCAACAGCATGCGTCACGCCGGATCCATCGTCGTGCGGCGTCGCTTCAGTAACGGACTGAGCTTCACCGCGAACTACACCTACGGCAAATCGATCGACGATGCGTCGGACGCGAGTCCCGATACGAGAACGCTGACAACGCCGACAACGTTGGGCCAGCACGTATCGTACGGGACTTCCCGTAACGAGGATCGCGCCATCTCGACGTTCGACATCAAACACAACTTCAGCTCCACTTTTATCTATGATCTGCCGTTCGGCAAAGGACGGCAGTGGTTGTCGAGTTCGCCCGCAATCGTGAATGGCGCTTTGGGAGGATGGTCCCTCTCCGGCATATTCCGTTTGCAGGGCGGGCAGCCGTTTGTCCCGTTCATCACGGACACAAACCGTTTGGGTGGAACGAACCGCGCGATACGGCTTGATATCATTCCCGGCGTGCCTTTGAAGAACCCGCTTTACACAGGGGAGTGCACGATCGGAGCAACGTGTGAACCGTACATCAACCCGGCCGCGTTCATGCGTCCGGCGCGAGGTTCTCTCGGCAACGCTCCGCGCACGCTCGATGTTCGCGCCCCGCTGCAGGAGTACTTCGACTTTGCGATTCAAAAGAATTTCCCATTTCCGTTTGGCAACAACGAAAGACGGCGGATCAATTTCCGCGTGGATTTCATCAACGCCTTCAACCACCCGAACTTCCGCTTTGCCAACACGGGTAACACGCCCGTGGGTTGGGGAAATCTACCGAACGACGCGTTGCTGACGCAGGCGGACATAAATACCTGGAACGCGTTCTCTCCGGGTCGCGCGGCAACATTGGCCCAGGTCAACAACCTGATCATCAGCAGCCGGTTACCGAGTGGGGCGTTGCCGCTTGATTTCTTCCGCCTGCCGGTGCCGCAGGGCTTCGCGACGACGAATCCGAATGCTTTCAACATCACAACCTTGGAAGGTCTGAAGCTGTTTCGCTTGCGCCAGGCGTTCACTCCGGGGTTTGGAGTACTGGCAGCGACACAGCCGTACCAGCCGCGTTACATTCAATTCGGTATCAGGATCTTCTTCTGATTCTTATGAAGGTCTACAAACAACTACTCGGCGCGCGCGCGGCGGTCCTGTTGCTGGTGGCGATCGTCTGCTTGCCGATCAGGATCGCGAGCGCAACTTCGATCACCGAACTGCAAACGTCGTTTGCCGCACCGCCGGACGACTCACGCATCATGATGCGCTGGTGGTGGTTTGGTCCAACCGTCGAGAAGGCGCAACTCGAACGCGAGATGCGGTTGATGAAGGAGGGTGGCATCGGTGGTTTTGAGGTGCAACCGGTCTACCCGCTGATCCTCGACGAATCGAGTGGCCGAAAAACCCTGCCATTCCTTTCCGACGAATTCATCGAGGCGCTGCGGTTCACCTCCGGGAAAGCGCGCGAACTCGGGTTGCGCTTTGATTTGACGCTGGGTAGCGGCTGGCCTTTCGGTGGACCAACCGTGAAGATCGATCACGCCGCGGCGCGCTTGCGTTTCGAACGAGTGAAAGTCGACGGCAGTTCGTCGTTTGTAAAAGTTCCGGCCATCGGCATTGGCGAAAAGTTGCTCGCTGTGTTTCTCGCTCGCGTTGATGGGACGACCTTCGCCTCCGACAGCGTTCGCGAATTAACGGATGTCGGCGAAGGCGCGGTGCGGCTGTCGAACGTTCCGGCGGGTCAGCATGAGGTGCTCTTCTTTATTTCCAGCCATACGGGAATGCAAGTGAAACGTCCGGCCGTTGGTGCGGAAGGTTTCGTGCTGGACCACATGAACCGCGCGGCGACGGATGCGTACTTGAAAACCGTTGGCGATCGATTGTTGCAGGCGTTCGGGTCGCAGCCGCCGTACGCGATCTTCTGCGACAGTCTCGAAGTCTACAACTCCGACTGGAGTCATGATTTTCTCGACGAGTTTAAGCGACGGCGTGGTTACGATCTGCGACCGCATCTGCCGGCGCTCGTTGCCGACATGGGCCAACAGACACGGGCGCTGCGACGCGACTGGGGCATGACTCTCACCGAGCTCTTGAACGAGAGGTTCATGGCGCCGATGCGCGACTGGTCCAAACGCAACGGCACTCGTTTTCGCGTTCAAGGTTATGGTGTTCCATCGGGGGCGCTCTCGAGTAATGCGTATGCCGATCTGCCTGAAGGTGAGGGCGCGCAGTGGAAAGTCGTGCGCGCGACACGTTGGGCCTCGTCCGCAAGTCATATTTACGGACGGCCGGTAACGTCTTCGGAAACGTGGACGTGGCTGCACTCGCCTTCGTTTCGCGCGACGCCACTCGATGTGAAGGCGGAAGCTGACGTTCACTTCCTGCAGGGTATCAATCAGTTGATCGGTCACGGTTGGCCCTACACGGCGCCCGGTGTCGAATATCCCGGTTGGCGTTTTTACGCCGCCGGTGTGTTCAATGAGAAGAACCCGTGGTGGATCGTCATGCCCGACGTCGCGAAGTATCTCCAGCGCGTGAGTTTCATGATGCGCCAGGGTCAGCAGGTGAACGACGTTGCGGTGTATCTAGCC
>JAICGQ010000482.1 GCA_025923035.1 Pyrinomonadaceae bacterium
CGAGCCGTGGCTGGTGGACCAGGAACTGATCAAGCGCGCGGCGCGCGAGCGGCCGGAATGGCAATGGGTTTTCATTGGTAACAAGTCTCGCGGGCTGGAGATTGAAGGTTTGCCAAACACGCACTTTCTGCCGCCGGTGCCATATCCGGATTTGCCCGCCTACGCAGCAGGATTCGACGTTTGCGTGTTGCCGTGGGAAACTGAGCAGTCTTTTACGAGCTACGGCTCGGCTATCAAGGTGCGCGAATACCTTGCGACGGGGAAACCGGTTGTGATTTCGCCGCTGCCGGAGTACGAGCCGATGAAAGACGTGTTGCGAATCGCGCGGACGCGCGACGGTTTTATCCAACTCGTCGAAGAGGCGTTGCGCGAGAATGATCCCGAAGCGTCTCGGAAGCGTCAGGCCGCGGTCGCGGGTGGCACATGGGACGCGCGCGCCGAGTGGGTTAGTGGTTTGATCGAATCCGTGTTTGAACGCGGATCTAAAAAATGAAGCAGGTGTTGCAAAACAGAAAGACCGGTAGACCATTCGTCGGCGATGTGCCCGTGCCTGCGCTGCAACGAGGTCGCGTGCTCGTGCGCACAGTTGCTTCGTTGATCAGCGCGGGAACTGAGCGCGCGTCGGTCGAACTCGTTAGCAAGGGTTTGATACAGGAAGCGCGACAACGTCCGGACCTTGTGAAAGCCGTCGTCGCTAAAGTGAAAAGCGAAGGACTGCTGAACACGTTTGCGTCCGTGCGCGACAAGATGGCGGCCTCGTCGACGTTGGGTTACAGCGCGGCGGGCATCGTCGTCGAAGTGGCTGACGATGTGACTGAGTTTCACATCGGCGACCGCGTCTCGTGTGCCGGCGTCGGGTTTGCTTCGCACGCCGAGGTGTTGTCGGTGCCGAAGAACTTGTGCGTGCATCTTCCTGATGAAGTGAGCTTCGAGGCGGGTGCGTTTGGCACGCTGGGCGCGATCGCTTTGCAGGGTGTGCGTCTGGCGGAACCGACGCTGGGCGAGTCGATTGTGGTCATCGGGTTGGGGCTGGTGGGCCAGCTCACGGTCCAGCTTTTGAAAGCGAATGGATGCCGCGTGTTTGGACTCGATCTCGACCCGGCGCGAGTCTCGCTGGCAATGGAACTCGGCGCGGATCGCGCGGTCGTCTCGGGTGACGACGCAGCGAGCGAGATCGACAAGTGGACACGCGGACGCGGCGCCGATGCCGTGCTGATCACTGCAGCGACAGATTCAAATCAACCGGTCGAGCTGGCAGCGCGCGTGTCGCGTTTGAAGGGACGCGTGATCGTGGTCGGCATGACGGGCCTCGATATTCCGCGCGCGCCGTTCTTCAGTCGCGAACTGAGACTCGTTATCTCGATGTCGTATGGACCAGGCCGGTACGATCCGGATTACGAAGAGCGCGGGCACGACTATCCGCTGCCTTACGTGCGCTGGACTGAAAAACGAAACATCGAAAGCTTTCTCGAACTCGTCGGCGACAAACGCGTCGACGTCGAACGGCTGACGACGCATCGCTTCCGCATCCAAGACGCCGAACGTGCATACGCGTTGATCTCCGCAGACTCGAGCGAGCCCTATCTGGGCGTGCTGCTAAATTACGATCCGGACAGTGAGATCAATCGCCGCGTAACGCTGACGGCCGCAGTTCATCGCGCGGAGAAGGCGATCCGGCTGGGAGTGATCGGCGCAGGCGGTTATGTTCCGGCGATGTTGTTGCCGCACTTCAAAACCGAAAGCGTCGAGTTTCGATCGATCGCGACGGCCACGGGAGTTTCAGCACACGACGTCGGGAAACGTTTTGGATTTGCGGTCGCCGTTTCGAGCGCTGATGAAGTGCTCGACGACGCGGACACTAATCTCATCGTCATCGGCACCAGACACGACTCGCACGCCGAACTCGCACGCAAAGCGCTTGAACGAAACAAGAATGTCTTCGTCGAAAAGCCGCTCGCGCTCAACGATGACGAACTCGATCAGGTTCTGCAGGCCGTCGCTGATTCATCGGGCCGCTTGATGGTCGGCTTCAATCGTCGCTTCTCGCCGTTGGCCCAACGGGCGCGTGCGTTCTTCGACAGCGTCGACTCGCCGCTTTCGATTCTCTATCGCGTCAACGCCGGACGCATTCCCAAAGAACACTGGCTACAAAACGCGGTGGAAGGCGGCGGACGCATCGTCGGCGAGGTGTGTCACTTCATCGACCTGATGCAGTTTCTGACCAACTCGCCGCCGGTTTCGGTTTTTGCTGAATCCGTCAGCGCCAAAACCGATAAAACCATCGACGCCGATTCCGTGTTCATCACGCTGCGTTTCGCAGACGGCTCGAATGGATCGATCGCGTATCTGAGCGAAGGCGACAAATCGCTGCCGAAGGAACGCGTGGAGATCTTCGGCGGGTCGCGCAGTTTCGTTCTCGACGACTTCCGCCGCGCAACGCTGCACAAGGACGGGCGTGAAGAGCAGGTGACACTGAAAGCGCAGGACAAGGGTCAACAAACGCAAGTCCAGCAAATATGCGCCAGCGTCCTCAAAGGTTCGGAAGCCCCAATCAGCGTAAATGAGCTAGCCGCTACCACTCGCGCTACTTTTCGCATTCTCGACTCGCTCCGCGAGCACCGGCCGTTTGAGGTTTAGC
>JAICGQ010000483.1 GCA_025923035.1 Pyrinomonadaceae bacterium
CCCTCGCCGATGAACTTTCGGCCGTAGCCGTACATCACGAGGTTGATGCCTTCAGTCGCGCCGCGCACGAAAATGCATTCGCGACTCTCGCGAGCGTTTATAAACCGCTTCACTTTCTCGCGGGCGCCTTCGTAAGCCGTCGTTGCCTTCTGGCTCAGGTAGTGAACGCAGCGATGAAAGTAGGAATGTTCCTGCTCGATGTAAACGCTGCCGCGAACGATCACGAATTGCTGAACCTGTGACTACGCGGCGTTGTCGAGAAAGATCAGCGGCTTGCCGTTAACGGTTTGATGCAGCACCGGGAAGTCCGCGCGTATACGCTGGACGTCCCAGGCGCCGTTTGTCGACGTCTCTGATGCGGCAATGGAAGCTGCTTCGGTACGCATCAGGCCTCGAGTCTCGTGTGCAGGTGCGTCAGCACCGCTTCGTCCAGTTGAGCTCGAATCGACTCGATCTTGATCTTGCCGATCACTTCTTCCGCAAAGCCGTAGGTCAACAGGCTGCGGCCGAGCTCGGGATTGAGACCACGCGCTTCCAGGTAAAACAATTCTTCCTCGTCGATCTGGCCCACCGCTGCACCGTGCGCGCACTTCACATCGTCGGCGTAGATCTCCAACTGCGGTTTCGTATCGACCCGCGCCTGCGCCGACAGCAACAGGTTCTTGTTCGTCTGCATCGCGTCAGTCTTTTGCGCGCCTTCGCGGACGAAAATCTTGCCGTTGAACACCGCGCGTGCGTTGCCGTCGAGAATGCCTTTGTACAACTGGTGACTGGTGCAATTGGGCTGCTTGTGATCGATGACTGAATGCGTGTCGCTGTGCTGGTTTGCGCCGGCGACGTATAAACCATCGACCCAGCATTCGGCGCCTTCGTGGTCCATCACGACGGAAACGTCATGACGAGCAAGCTGTGCACCGAAATTGATCGACGTGGCGTCGTAACTGCTCGCGCGGCCGAGTTCAGCCGCCGTTGCGCCGACGTGATAGGAACTGCGGTTTTCGTTCTGCAAGCGATAGTGTTCGAGTCGCGCGCCGTCTTTCAGGACGATCTCGGCAATGGCGTTCGTGAAATGACTCGCGTCGTCATTGGACACGAAGCTCTCGATCAACGTCGCGGAACTGTTCTCCTCGGCGACGACGAGCAGCCTCGGAAAGCTCGCGCTCTTCGCAGAACTCGCATCGGAAACGAAAGTGATCTGCAACGGCGTTTCGAGTTTGACGTTCTTCGGAATCCACAGAAACACGCCTGATTGTAGAAACGCGGTGTTCAGCGCTTTCAAACCGTTGTCGTGGTAGTTCGCATTACGCGCCAGATACTTGCGCGCGATCTTGTTGTATCGCGCATCCGCAACCGCGCTGAAGAGATCGATCGCGACGACGTCGTCGAGCCCGGTTCGCGTGGAAAGCTCCTCGCTGAGAAAGCCATTGACGACTACGAGGTGCGCGCCTGCTGTTTCCGGATACGCGAAACGCTCAACGTCTGCGATTACTTCAACCGCTCTCGTCGCCGGTTGAAACCGTTCCTTCGCGAGCGAAGCGAGGTTCGTGTATTTGAACTCCTCATCGCGCACCGTCGGAAAACCGAGTTGCTCGAAACGATCGATCGCGCCGGAACGCACGAGCTCGAGCCACGGCATCGTCGGGACCAACTCGCGAAACGCAGTTAGGTAGTGATTCTCTGACTTGACCAGTTCTGTGACCATTTGTGAATTGCGCTTAGTTCGCCGGCGCCCCCGCTCCTGTGCCTTTGCCCCCGTCTACGGACGTGATCCAGTCGTAGCCCTTTTCTTCCAGTTCCAGCGCCAGCTCTTTGCCGCCTTCGCGTGCGATCCGGCCTCCCGCCAAAACGTGCACGTAATGAGGAACGATGTAGTTCAAAAGCCGCTGATAGTGGGTGACGACGATGATCGCGTTGTCCGGGGTCAGCAGTTGATTCACGCCACCCGCGACGACGCGCAACGCGTCGATGTCCAGCCCGGAATCAGTTTCATCGAGCACTGCGAGCTTCGGTTCGAGCACCGCCATTTGTAGTATCTCGTTGCGCTTCTTCTCGCCGCCCGAGAATCCTTCGTTGACTGAACGCGACATAAAACTCGCGTCCATCTCGACGACCTTTGCGCGTTCTTTCAAAAGATCCTTGAACTCGAGCGGATCAAGCTCTTCTTCGCCATGGTGCTTGCGCTTCTCGTTGTACGCGAGCCGCAGAAACTGCGCGTTGGAAACGCCCGGCACTTCGATCGGATACTGAAACGCCATGAACACGCCTTCGCGAGCACGCTCGTCCGGCGGCATCTCCAACAGGTTCTTGCCTTCGTACAGCACTTCGCCCGCGGTCACTTCGTACTGCGGATGACCGGCAAGCACTTTTGCCAACGTCGATTTGCCCGAACCGTTCGGGCCCATGATGGCGTGAACCTCACCCTTGCGAACCGTCAGGTTGATTCCTTTAAGAATTTCGTTGCCGTCGTTTGCGGCGTGTAGATTTCTGATCTCTAACATTGATTAGCCGACACTACCTTCCAATTTCAGTCCGAGCAGTCGCGTCGCCTCGACCGCAAACTCCATGGGCAACTGCAAGAAGACGTCTTTGC
>JAICGQ010000484.1 GCA_025923035.1 Pyrinomonadaceae bacterium
AAAGCCGGGATGAATGATCGTTACACCGACTCCGGTGCCGCGCAGATCTATTCGCACGCTCTCGAAGTACGCCGACATCGCTGCCTTGCTCGCACAGTACGCCGCTGACTTCGCCAACCCGCGATACGCAGCCAGGCTCGAAATCGCCACCAATTGTCCCTGACCGCGCTCGATCATCTCGGGCACGACTGCGGCAACACTGTTCGCCGCGCCGAGCAGGTTGATGCTCATGACATTGGCAACATGGATCGGATCCAACTGCGACACATGACTCGACGTTCCGATCCCGGCATTCGCAATCAGAATGTCGACTGGTCCAAGCTCCGCGCGAACTCGAGCCACCGCAGCTCTCAGCGCGTCTGCATCGCGAACATCGGCGGCAACTGCAAACGCCTTCCCGCCGCGCAAACGAACCGCATTGACGATCTCGTCGAGCAGGTTTTCACGCCGCGCGAGCAGCCCGAGTTTCGCACCGCGCGCGGCAAGCTCGTGCGCCAAACCTTTTCCGATCCCGGAAGAGGCGCCGGTGATCATCACGACTTTGTTTGTCCAGAAGGCCATTACCAAGAAGTGCTAGACCATCACGATAACGGGCATGATTACCGGTCTCGATCCGGTCTGTTTTTGAATGAAGCGCTTCAACTCAACGCGCACATGCTCTTTCAACAACGTCTCGTCAGCGAGCGTCTGTCGCGAGGCCCCGGCAATGGCCGCGGTGACGACTTGTTTCGCATCGCTCATCAGGTAATTGCCCGGCGCCCCGCTGTTGCTGAATCCGTTCGTGCTCAACCCGCGCACGCCGCGCGAGACGATGCGCGGCTCGTCCTGTAGCTCGCCTGTTTCCTGATCGATCGTGAGCACGACGGTGATCGTTCCCTCGTACGCCAACTGTTTTCGTTCGCGCACAGTCTCGCTGTCGATCTCTTCAAACCCACTCTCGTCGATGAACGTGCGTCCGATCTCTTTCTTATTCACGACTGTCGCACGCTCGCCATCGAGCTCGAGCACGTCGCCGTTTTCGATCAGGATGATCTTCTCTTCCGCATATCCAAGGTGGTTCTTCACAAACTCCTTGTGCCGGAAAAGCATGCGATACTCGCCGTGAATCGGCACCACAAATTTCGGCCGCACCGCCTCGGTCATGATGCGAATGTCTTCCTGCGAGGCGTGTCCGCTGACGTGGACCAGCCGCCGCTTCTCCTCGATGATGTTGGCGCCGCGCTTGTAGATAAATCCGATCATCCGCGAGATCAATCGTTCGTTACCGGGAATTATGCGCGCCGAGAGGACCACTGTGTCGCCTTCCTCGATCATCAGTCCCTTGTAACTCTGCATCGCCATCTGCGACAACGCCGCGCGCGATTCACCCTGCGACCCTGTGACGAGAAAAACAATCTCGTCGTCGCTCATCATCTTCGTCTGGTTCAGCGAGACGATCAGCCCATCCGGAATGTCGAGATAACCGAGCCGCTCCGCGACCTCGACGTTCTTCTGCATCGAGCGACCAAGCACACAAACGTGGCGATTGAACTGTTGGGCCACGTCCAGCACGATTTGCAAACGATGGATCGAGGACGCAAACGCGGCGACGATGATCCGTCCTTTGGCTTCGGAGAAGATCTCTTCAAACGCGGGAATCACTGCGCGCTCAGAAGGCGTGCGGCCGGGCACCGTCGCGTTCGTCGAATCGGAAAGCAGCGCGAGCACACCGTCCTGTCCGTAACGCCGGAACGAACGCAGGTCGATCGGCTCGCCGATCACGGGCGTCTCGTCAACCTTGTAGTCGCCGGTGTGAATGATCGTACCGACCGGAGTCTTGATGCCGAGCGAGAAACAGTCGACGAGCGAATGCGACACGCGGATGAATTCCACGGTGAACGATCCGATATCTACGACGTCGCGCGGTTCGACGCGATGAAGCAGCACGTCGCCCAGGATGTCGTGCTCTTCGAGTTTGCTCTCCGCCAGTCCGGCGGTGAAATGCGAACAGTAGACGGGGACGTTGAATTTCTTGAGCAGGTACGGCAGCGCACCGAGATGATCTTCGTGACCATGGGTGAGGACGATGGCCGTGATGTCGTCCTTATATTCGTCGAGAAAGTTGAAATTCGGGATCGAAACGTCTACGCCGTACGCCGATTCCTCCGGAAAGCCCATGCCGGCGTCGAGAATCAACATCTCGTCGCCGTAGCGCACAGCCATGCAATTCATTCCAAACTCGCCGATACCGCCGAGCGGGATGATCTCGAGGACACTTGCCATAAGTAGCAACAGTTTAACGCGGATGACATACGCTTGTCTCCATCTGTATTATCCGCCGTATGACCAGACTGATTCCGGCTTTCGCCGCGCTGCTGTTGTTCGCTGCCGTTGCCAGTGCCGCCACGCAAACGATGCGGCTCGATTATTACCATACGGGCGACGCGACGTCCGAGGTGTTCAGCGTCGATCGCATCGTGATTGAACCGCTGCCGTGGCCCGGCGATCTGAAGCAGGCGATCGACACGTCGAACCTCGGGAAGTATCTGTTCGAAGTCCGCGATGCGAAGACGAA
>JAICGQ010000485.1 GCA_025923035.1 Pyrinomonadaceae bacterium
ACCTGCCCGCCCGCGGGTCGCGGTGGCTCTTTTTGAAAGACGGTCTGAGTGGGTGACGGCGTCGCGTAGGTGTCCGCAGATCGGGCGAACGTATCGACTGGTGGCGACTCGGGACTCTCGCCGGAGTGGGGTATCTCCGTTGCCTCTGGTTCGTCCCGTTCGATAAACCAGCCCGCTACAGTGGAACCCCAACTTTTCTTGTCGTTCATAGAAGTTCGGAACTTGAGCGATAACGAAAGGAAAATTGGTCAAAAACCGTGACAGCTTATCATACGTCTGCCTGCTTTCTGACCACCGATTTACGGATTTCTATCCCTTGGGGTTCCGAACTAAAGACTTGTAATCCACCGCTTGTCGGATTAATATGCGCGGTATCCGCAGCGAGCTCTCCTCCGATTCTTTCTGTTGTTAACTTGTGTCCGGCCCTTTTGGGTCTCGGATTCTCTCCCCCGCTTGCCGCGAGCGGCCCGGCATATCGCTCGTCTTAATCAGTGTGCGTATGTTGCGAGCCAAGTACAACCTGAACGGTCATCCATCTCTAAAGGGGGCAACCAAAATGAGAGTATTTTGTCGTGAGCACAAACGAGGCTTCTTCGCGCCTCGCCAAAGCCCGATCAAGTGTGAAAATCGCGGCCACCTCCTGGGCGAACTTGATTTCGAGGGTCTGAGCAAGCACCCCGTCGAGATCGGATGGCAGTACTGTTGTAACTGCGAACACTTTTGCCCGATCGATTTCGACCAGGAAGGCCTCTCCAGCTGCCCGATCTGCACGCGACGGACTTCGCAGCTTTACCTGTGCGACAAGTGCCATCTGATCAGTTTCGAATCGAACACGCCACTCGACGTCAAGAACTTCACGCTGTCAGCAGACGGTGTCCCGATGCCTTCGTGCCCGGGATGTTTGCGCACGGCATCCGCCGATCAACACGAACACGATTGCGATGAGCTCGGCGCGTCGTTCATCACGTCGCTGACGACCTGCCCGATCTGTGAAGAGCGTCTCGACATCGCTCCGGCGTTCCCGTCGACGGTGGCGCAATATCTCAAGCGGACTAAATCAGCCCACAAGGTCAACGTGACATTCGACTATGAAAGTGGATCGTTCCTGCCAGTTGAAGACGGCGAGTTCGTCGTCGTTAACAACGGTGATCCAAACAATCAACCGATCGTTTTGCCACGTGCGCCGCGATTCGCAACGCGTCGCGACTTCTACGAGTATTATCAGGACTACTATCATTGCTCGAAACCTGACGCAGGCGAAGTTCGCATACTGCGTCCGGCGGCAGTCAATCGCGCGGGCGCCGGTTGGAGGTTGCAAGCAACCGGTCTTCTCGAAGTCATCGGCGATAAGCCGAAGCCGAAACCGATCGAGATCCCAAAGTCCGAGCCAATCGTGCAAAAGCGAATGGAGGAACCACGCCCGCGTGTCAACGTCGAGCCAGCACCACCGCGCGTGGAAGTTCGCAGCGAGCCGCCAACGCCGCGGAGAGAAGAACCGGCGGTGAAGACGTGCAACGGTTGCGGCGCAACGATCGAATCGCGCTACGCGTTCTGCTGGAAGTGCGGGAGCGCGATGTCGTCGCAGAGTAATGGACCAGTCGTCGTCCGCAGCAAGCCGTTGCCGTTGCCGGTGGACGACGATGAAATGACAGTTCAGCACGACGTTCAAGGCGGCAATGACCGCGGTGGCGAGGGACGGAATAATTCGATGTTCTCGTGGACCATGCCGAAGCCGCCTGATCGTACGACTGGATCGCGCGGTTCGGTGTTGAAGCTGATGGCGATCGGCGGCGTGGCGTTTCTGCTGCTCGCGCTCGGATTAGCAGGCTTGACTCGTTCGGCAGATGCGCCCGTCGAAGCGGCAAACCCGGCGCAACAGCAAACGGTCGAACAACCGGCCGCCAATCAACCCGCCCCCGAAACGCAGCCGGCGACTACGGCCGCAGCAACCGAGCCGAAGCCGCAGCCAACAACGGCGACCGTCAATCCCGAGGATGAGCTCAAGAAACTGCGCGAAAGGCGAATGGATGCAGGCTCGACGGCGTCCGAACGTTCGAAGGTCTATCAAGCGATCGCGAAAGTCGAACGACAGTACCCGCGCGACTATCGCTTCACCTACGAGCGCGCAAAACTAGCGGCAAACGGATCGCGGGGGAATTCACGAACTGAAGCATTCAAGGCGCTGTCGGTGGCTGCCGAAAAAGCCATCATCACCGGCAAGGCGAACGAGATGATCAGCGGTCTCGAAGCTGACAAGTCAGGCGACTTTCAAAAACTCGCCCAGGGACGCCAGGAGTGGTCCAAACTCATGACGGCCCTGAAGCGCAGAGATACGAGCCTGCTTAATCGCGATCACACGAACGATTAAACCCGCTCCAGCGGTTAACGCCGGCGGAAGATCTCGAATACCGATCCTTTATCGATCGAGACCAGGAACAGGTTTCCATTCGGTCCGGTCACAATGTCGGTGAGCGTGCCGAAGTTTCTGCCAATCAACAGGCTTTCACTCTCCGTCAAATCAAACTTGCACAGGTTGTCGGCGACGCG
>JAICGQ010000486.1 GCA_025923035.1 Pyrinomonadaceae bacterium
CTCACCATCTTCGTCATTCCGACGCTGCTTCCCGCTGATAGATTTGGATCGATCTACATAGTCTCGTTCGCGCTTTTCGTCGGTAACTGGGTCTGCGTAGCGCAAGGACTCCCGTACTCGGTTGCGAACCCGTTGTGGAGTATTTCGGTTGAAGAGCAGTTTTACATCGGGTGGCCGTTGTTGTTGCGGTTCTTCGGCGTCAACCGTCTGAAACAGCTCGCGTTCGCGATGTTAATCGTCGCCGTTTTAACGAGAATCGGGTTGGCGCTCTACGGCGTCGAACATCCGGGTGTTTGGTGCAACACGATCGCGCGACTCGATCCGATCGCGTTAGGCGCGATTCTCGCGTTTGTTCTGAAGGGTCGTGCGCCACAGATTAGCACTGCACTGCGGACCGTGTTGTGTCTGACGGCGCTCGCGATCTGGTGGTTGGTAGCGAGATACTTAAGCCAGGATGGACCGGGTAGTGTCGCGACTTATGCGCTGAGTGGATTCGCGAGCGTGATGTTGCTGGCCGCCGTGCTCCGCAGCGAGGCGCGAATCCTGCGCGTTCCACCGTTCTCGTGGTTGGTCTATCTCGGGCGCATCTCGTATGGCTTGTACGTGTTCCACTTGTTGGCGCTCGCTTTGATGGCGCAGGTGATGTTCCTACCTATTGTTCGCATTCCGCTCAACTTTGAGCTCCGTCTTGGCTTGTCGTTCCTGCTGACCGTCGCATTGGCAGCGGTCTCATACAAACTCCTCGAACAACCGTTCCTCAGGTTGAAACGCCGCTTCAGGCCCGGCGCGCGCCTGGTTCAAGGCTACTCTCACAAGAACGAATATGTTATTGATGTACCGAGATGAACGAGCAGCGAGCAGTCGGCGCGGATTACCTGCGACAGCTTAACGACGCGGTGGCGCAACTCGTTACGCGCCCCGCGATCCGCAGCGCGGTCGCTACGCTCAAGGAGCAACTGCAAGACACAGCGGAACCGTTCGTCTGGTCCACGATCGATCTGCAATCCGTAACCACTACGCTTCCCGACGACATAAAATCAGGTTGGATCTTCGTACTGAAGAAAGACGTGCCCTCCGGCTGTCATTTTCATCCGAACAGCATTCAGCACATGGTGATGATCGAAGGTGAAGGCACGTCGAAAGTCGGCTCGGCTTCGGGCGAGATGAAGCGGTTCGGTGAGCAAGCTTCTTTGGAAGAGACGTGGTACGTCATTCCCGAAGGCGTGCCGCACGAGTTCTTTCCGCGGGGTAGTGACGTCGTTGTCGTATCTTTCCATACCTGCGACTCCGACGAACTGGAAGAGATAAGCTGCGACTCCGGCGCCGCCCGCAATTACGAAACACGCGCCTGAGTCGAAACTAATAATCCGGTCAATTCAATGAACATCAAGACGTTCGCAAGAGCGTTCGTGCTCGTCTTACTCGTGAGCGCCGCGCCAGCCCAATCGATCCAAAACGCGGTGTCCGACGAAGCGCGGCCGCTGCCTTTAACCGCCGTGCGCGTGACGGGTGGTCCATTGAAACGGGCGCAGGATCTCAACGCCGAGTATCTCCTGAAACTCGAACCCGATCGCATGATGGCCTTCTACCGCAAGCGCGCGGGACTCGAACCAAAAGCGCAAGGCTACACCGGCTGGGACGGCGACGGCAGGAACCTGACCGGCCACATCGCCGGTCATTATCTCTCGGGCGTGTCGTTGATGTTTGCTGCGACCGGCGATGCGCGTTTCAAGGAACGCGCCGACTACATCGTCAAGGAGATGAAGGAGGTCCAGGACAAGAATGGCGACGGCTATCTCGGCGCGGTCGAGGGTCTGCGAGAGAAGTTTGCCGAAGTTGCGAAAGGAAACATTAAGTCGACGTTTTTCGATCTGAATGGTCTGTGGTCGCCGTGGTACACGCTGCACAAGACTTACGCCGGTTTGCGCGATGCGTATCGCTTCACGGGCAACCAGACCGCCCTCGAGTTGGAGATCAAGTTTGCCGCGTGGGCCGAAACGATCATGGCCCAACTCAACCCGGAACAGACCCAGCAGATGCTCAACACTGAATTCGGCGGCATGAATGAAGTGCTCGCAGATCTGTACGCCGACACGGGCGACAAACGCTGGTTGAATCTGTCGCACCGCTTCGATCATCACGCCTTTCTCGATCCGCTGAAACGCCGTGAAGACAAACTAGCCGGGCAGCACGGCAACACGCAGGTGCCGAAGATGCTCGGCGTGTTGATGCAGTACGTTTACACGGGCGATAGGCCGTCAGGCGTAGCCGCCGAGTTCTTCTGGGACGCCGTCATTTACGATCACACTTACGCCACCGGCGGACACGGCAAAGATGAGTATTTTGGACCACCGGACAAGTTGTCTGAGCGCGTCGACGGCCGGACGAACGAGACGTGCAACGTTTACAACATGCTGAAGATGACTCGTCGTCTGTTCGCGCTCAATCCGGACATCAAGTACGCCGAGTTTGAAGAGCGGGCGTTGTTCAATCACATCCTCGCATCGATGGATCCGGAAGACGGTCGCACGTGTTACATGGTGCC
>JAICGQ010000487.1 GCA_025923035.1 Pyrinomonadaceae bacterium
CTACGCCGAACCGAACTACATCATGCGCGCGGCGGCGACTCCCAACGATCCGCGCTTTCTCGACGGCCGGCAGTTTTCGCTTAATACGATCAACGCGCCGGCAGCATGGGACGTGACAACCGGCAGCGCAAACGTCGTCGTAGCCGTGCTCGATCAAGGCATCGACGTCACTCACGAAGATCTCGCAGCCAACATCTGGACCAACCCGGCGCCCGGATCGATATCGGGCGTTACTGGCGATCTGCACGGCGCAAATTTCATCGCCGATCCCGCCAACGGAAACATCTTCAGCGGCGCGGATGAAGAATTCCACGGCACTCACGTGGCAGGAATCATCGGTGCGCGAGGCAACAACGCTCTCGGTATGGCCGGCGTTAGCTGGAACGTGAAACTGATGTCGCTGAAGTTTCTTGACGAAACTGGTTTCGGCGACACGATGGACGCGATCGACGCCTGCTCTTACGTGAAAAAAATGCGCGACCTGTGGGTGACCTCAGGAGGCACGCAGGGCGCGAATGTTCGCGTCATCAATGCGAGTTTTGGTGAAGGCCGGTTCGTCACGGCGTTTCAGACCATCCTCAACGACTTAAGCGCAGCGGGAGTTTTGGTTGTCACTGCCGCGGGAAACATTGATAACGGCATCCGCGAACCTGACAACGATCTGGTCCCGCATTTTCCGTCGAGTTACGACGCGCCCAACGTTCTCGCGGTCGCTTCGACAAACGCGAACGAAGATCTCTCTTCGTTCTCGCACTTCGGCCAGACGAGCGTCGATCTTGCCGCTCCGGGCGCGCAGTTGGAAACTGTTGACGCTTTTGGCAATACCCTTATTCAAGGTGTCCTTAGCACCACACCGCCTTGCAGCGATCCTGGTCCCGCTGAGGACGGACATCCCTGCACACCACTGTTTCCTTCGACAACGCCCGCGCCGACGGCTGACACTTACAGTTTGCTCGCGGGTACATCGATGGCAGCGCCGCACGTTTCCGGCGCGGCAGCATTGCTTTGGGCAGCGAATCCGAATCTGTCGGTGCAGCAAGTTAAGAACCTGCTGATGCTCAATGGCGACGTGCAGTCGTCTCTAACCGAGAAGACTTTGTCAGGTCGTCGCTTGAACATCGGCGCAAGCATCCAGGCGATGCAGGAGACTGACAACACAGCGCCGGGCAGCGTCACCAATCTCCACGTCAACACGCAAACCGGACGAACATTGGACGTCGGTTGGAACGCGGCAGGCGACGACGGCGCAGGCGGCGGCGCTGCGAGACTGTACGAACTGAGCTTCGTCGATAGCGGCTCAGGCGCGGTTGTTCCTCTTCGTGGCGTAATCCCCGCTGCACCAGGCGCAGCACAGACGACGCAGATCACGATTCCGTTCCGGCACACGGCCGGCGTGCTTCGTGTGCGTGCGTTCGATAACAAAGGTAACGAAAGCACGCCGACCGATATCCCGATCGCCGTTCCAGCACTCGCCGGTGATCCATACGAAATCAGCGTCGGTGGACCAGTGGCCCTTACGACCGGCGGTGCGCGTCTCGACATTGACGGCGACGATGTTTACGTAGATTTCGCGCTCCCGTTTTCGTTTCCATTCTTCGGCTCGAACTTCACTGAGCTGATCATCTCCTCGAACGGCAACATCTTCTTCTCCGATCCGCCACGTCGCCAATCATTTGACGGAACACCAATCGTCGACGACGCAGACGATCCGCCGGGTCTACCGCAAGCGTTAGGCGGTCATTTGATGATCGCCGGACTTTGGGAAGATCTGGATCTCAGGGTTTCGAAACGCGCTGACGCCGGCGTTTACGTAACCCAGACTGCGAACCGAATCACATTTCGCTGGCAGGGTGTGCCGTGCAACTTCAATGGCCTGGTCTGTCTGGGTCTGACGAAACCCGGCGCGACACCGGTCGACTTCGAAATCGAGTTGAACAGTGACGGCACGATCAGATCGCGCTACGGAAACAGCAACGCGAACCTTCGTCCGACGGTTGGTATCGGCGGCGGCGATCAGGATGGTTTTGCGATCGCGTCGCACACCTCTAAAGAAACGAACCTGAGTCTGACAAACGCGGGCCAGGTCACGTACGCTCCGCGCGGGGCGTTCAGCGCAGCGACGCTGACCGCGCCACAAGTCGAGTTGAAGAATTGGACGATCGACGGCCGGACTTCGATATACGTGAAGCTGAACTTCCCGGATGCGGGCTTCCGCATTACCGACTGGGGTACGCCCTCACAGGCGGGCAATGCGTTTACAGTCAATACCGGCGTCGAACATTCGAACGGAACCAATGTGCTGGCAATCAGTAACACCGCGCAGATTTGGGACCTCGGGACACTCGCGCCGGGAGCGTACTCCTTTACGTTCAGAACTTCCGGTGTAACGGCGAAGGTCCATGATTTCACTGTCAGTGCAACAGCACCGCCGGCGAATCCGATCGACGAGGCGCGTGAGTTTGTGCGCTGGCAGTACAAAGATTTTCTCGGACGTGAACCGGATGGTCCCGGGTGGGA
>JAICGQ010000488.1 GCA_025923035.1 Pyrinomonadaceae bacterium
CGGGCCGTAAAATCTGCAAGAGCGACTCGCGCAACGCGCCATCGCCTGCGATCTTCAACCGTACATCGCTAAACTCGTTCGCCAGTCGAACAAAAGCACGCGCCACCAGGTCCACGCCCTTGCGATCGATCAACGAACCGCAGAACAAAAACACGCGCTCCGATCTTCGCGTAGAACGCGCAGCATTCTCGAACCTTTCGAGATCCGAAAAGTAAGGCAAGTTGAAATACGGTCGCCGTGGTCCAAACTCGCGCCGGTATTCATCGACCGCAAACTTCCCGATCCCCCAGATCGGCACAGACGAACCATGCAGCCTGGCGAGTTTCCATCTTCGCAACAGGCGTCCAGCGACCGCCGCCCACGCCGGCTGCCGAAACCCCGGTCGCTCGCCCCAGAAACACCACGGCGCTCTACTCGTCGCGCGCTCGCTAAGCAACTCTGCGGCGTGCGAGTGAAAGTAGTAATTGAAGACAACGAGATCCGCGTCGCGCGCTGCTTCACGCGCGTGTCGCACGCCGCCGGCGTCGAGCTCGATCGAGTCGTGACGGATCTCCGGCGGCGTCCACTGTCGCAGCGGATCGCGGCTCCGCAAGTATCCAACCCTCAACTCGCAGTTCCCGTGCGTCTCGATCTCGTTGAAGAGTTCGACCTGATACGGCGACGGCGAATCAGTCAAGACGAAAACTTTCACGCAGACTTTTATGTGACGCGGGCACGTCTCAACTTCACAAACAGTTGCGAAAGAACAACCCACGCCAGCACCACATAACTCACCAGGATCAACTCGAGAATCGAACGCATACCCGAAAACAACGCCATCACGACGATGCTGTAGATCACCAGCGCGCCCTGTGTCGTCGAACGCTTGAGCAGCCCGCTCGCCATCGCCGCGACACGCCCGTAAAACCAGCCGCCAAGCGCGATGCCGAGTAGACCAAGCGACATGTACAACTCGCCGATCACGGAATACGAATACGACACCCCTTCAACCCCCAACGCCGTCGGCAGATCGAACCCGGGATCCACTGGCTTCTCCGGCCAAAACACCCGCGGCACCGGACGCACCATCACGTAGACCACGTACTTGTGATACACGAAGGGATGCGAGTGCGGAATGAGCTGAATGATCTGGCAGAGACGATAGAAATTGTCGTCTACACGCAGGTGTTGCACTTCCAGCAGTTGGCTTTTTTCTCTTCTGCTACTGACCAACGCATCGGTAGTGCCCAAGAGCGATCGGAAACCGACGTTCCGGTATTCGAGCATGAGTTGCAACGCCAGCAACAACGCAACGATCGCGAACGCGGTCGTGAGCAGTTGTTTCAGACGCAGGTGCCGCTGGTCCAACACCCATAAGACCAGCGCCATGCCGGCGACGACGCCGATCACTCGGCGGCTTCCGCTCTGCGCAAGAAACAACGTCATCACGATCGACATCGCGATGCAGATCAACGAACGCGGGTTCCGCAGGCCCGTGCGCCTGGTGATCACGACCGTGAGGATCGGAAGCAGGTAACCGAAGTACTGCAGGTGATCGAGAAACGCGTCCCAGCCGCCCAACTGTCCGCGTCCCCACGGCGCCGACCATCGTTCCTGGCCCAGGTAGTGGACCATCGCCGCCACGTTGAAGTTAGTGGCGACGGCGAAGTTCAACATGCCGATCAGGAAGCACGCGATCGCCAGCGCGAAATACGTGTTGAGCGAAAATTCCTGGGACACGGCCCGAACGAGCGCCGCCGGTGTTCGCCACGGACGCCGAATCGCGCCGACCCAGACCATGCCGACAAACAGACCAATTCCCGTAAAAGCCAGGCGGACTTCGTCGGCGCTGATGTGGTCCAACGAATACACACCTTGCAGCAGATCGAGCAGCAGCCAGTAGATCGGCGCGAGTGCCAACAGTGATTCACCGCGAAAGATTGCTTTGGGCTGACGCACCGCGGCCGCCACTGGCGCCGTCGCGAGTCCGGCAGACAATATGAGCGCGGGATACAACAAGGCGCCGGGCGCAGTCGGATCTTCCGGAACCAGCAGCACGGCGATGATCGTCGCCATGCCGGTGCTGAAGATGCCGAGCAGCGTCGAGTGCCACGTTAACGACGGCGTGGCCGCGACGGTGAGCGGTAAGCTGTTCCAGGTGGCAGACGATTGCATCCGTTACAAATCGGCTAACGAAGCGGCGAGTGACGTCAAACTGAATCGTTCGTCGACGCGCGAGTTTTCGGACATGGCCTGGAGCGTCTCGGGTGAACGCAGTAACTCGAAGAGAGCGTCAGCGATTGCGGTTCCCGAAACAGTTTCCAGAATGCGCCCGTTGGTTCCGTCTGTGACGACGTCGCCGCAATACTGAGACGCGATGACGGGCAGTTTCCACGACTGCGCCTCGAGTTGCGTCAGACCGAAACCGTCGGAGAAGGTTGGCAAAATGAAAACGTCTGCGTCGCGATAGTAACGAGCC
>JAICGQ010000489.1 GCA_025923035.1 Pyrinomonadaceae bacterium
AGGCTGCGGGCGGCGTGAGGTTTGACGGGAACGTTGAGCGAGCGCAGCACCTCTGCCGCTTCTGCTGTGAGCGGCGCTCCGACGCGCGCCGAAACGCCGGCACTGAGCGCGCGAACGTTTACGGTTTCGAGTGATTCATAGGGTATGCGAAGCCGTCGCGCGATCTCGGCGTTGGCCATCGCCGCGGCCATCGGTGAGCGACACGTGTTGCCGCTGCATACGAAGAGAAACAGTCGCTCGGGTTGTAACGCAGGGGCGCGGCGCGGTTTGAGAAACGGTACGTAGCGATCGATGTGATGCAGCGGCGAGAGGAACAACAGCGCTAAGACGATCAAACTCGCGCTGCCGACTTGTGCTTCGCTGGGCCATTCCTGCCCGAACAACAACGCGAGTCCGCAGGTGGCAAAAAGGCCTGCGAGCAAACTCGAAGCGCGGTTCAGGGGAATGCAGAAAGTATTTTCGCGGCAGTCGAGATAGATCAGTGTTCCGAAACAGTAGAGGCCCGCGTAAAGTGCGCCAATCAACATTGCGGGGATAGTCACGCTGCTGGCGAACATCTCGACGAAGCCGGTGCGGAGTTCCAGCATGATCTCGCCCTGGCCCAACAGCGCGAGAAGCGCGGGGACGACGACCAGCAGAAACAGTGCGACGACCGACTCGTCGACAAAATAACGGCGAGTGATCTCCGTGTCTTCCTGTTTGGCGAGGCGCGTGATGCAGGGAAGTCGCAGCAAGTAACCGCTGAGGTACGCTCCGATTGTCAGCGCCACGACACTTGTAAGGCGATAGTTGTTGACGTCAACGAAAGCGATCGCGAGTGCCGGCAGCGTGAGTCCAAATGCGACCCACGAAAACCAGCGGACCCGGCGGCGGAAAAGAAGATCCACACTCGGCGCGATCATCAGGACGCCGCCGCGCATCAACAGGAGTGCGAAGAGAATGGAGACACCGGTGAACCCGAACGCCAGTGTGGTCGTTCCGATGATCGCGGCAGTGCCAATACCGGAAAGCACCACAATCGCCGGCGGAGCTAAAAGCTTCCGTCCCCAAAACTCGCGTCGCGTCGCGTATTTCCACCAGCCCTGAAACGTGATGATCGCGAGCAGCACGACGGCCGTTGCGATCGCCACGGCCGGCAGAATTCGAAACCCTGAAACTGGCCCATCGACTCCGGGCCACATGGGAGTCGTAAGGACTTTGATCAGAAAACTGTATGGCGCGTAGAACGCGAAGTAGCCGAGTGCCAGCCACCAGATTCTGAGTTTGAAGCGGCGCCGATGAGGAGGGTTCGTTTTCATCCGCGTTCCCTGAGTTAGTTCACGGTTTGTAAAACGATGGATCGTGCGTAAGTCCGAGTACTGACTTCCCGATCATCGCCAGAATGTGATCGTCGTTATCGTGCCGAACGTAAAAAGACAGATCGCGATAAATGCGCTCGAGCGCGCTGGGCCGGATCAAACAGCGCGCTCCGCACGCGCGTATGCAATCCTTCACCGTCGACTCCGCCAGATGCTCAGCGACGTGTCGCGCGCGACTACCCGCTAGTTGCGCTTCGAGATATCGCCCCGTCTCCCACAACCGCGCCACATGCCGCAGCCACAAATGCGCCGTCTCGACGTTCACCGACATCTGACCGATGTGATGCTGGACGTACGGATCTTCGACTTTGTTTTGCGACGTAATGTAGTCCATCGCATAGTCGTATGCGGCTTCAGCGGCGCCGAGGAACGTTGCGGCATAATGCGGAATGAAACACGTCTGCCAGCCTTCCTTCAGATACTGCCCGGGATATCCGATCACATCCGTCTCGGGAATGAACGTCCGCCGGAAATGGACCAGGTGACTCGCCGTGCCGCGCATCCCGATCGGGTCCCACCACGACGTATCGATCTCCACCGACGGATCGGAAAGATTGCACGCCATCAGCAGTTGCGTATCGAGTGAACCCGCTTCCGCATGACGCACACCGCCGGGTCCAGCCGTGTTCACCAACAGGATGGCCCACTGCGCACCGCCCGCGCTCGTCGCAAACGCCTTGTTGCCTTCGATGACGTAACCGCCGTCGACTTTCTCAACGCGCGTCCCAAAACGAACTGGCTCGCCCGGTTTACGCGCCTGCGGCTCGCCGCTCCACGCCACCCACTTCTCACCGCGCTCAACAACACCCGCAAACCAACGTGTCTTCTGTTCTTCAGTCGACATGCCGTCGAGCAGCACGAGCGAGTTGACGTGTCCTTCCCAGCAACGCGCGAGCGACATATCGACGCGCGCGATCTCCTTCGTCATCATCCACAACGTGAAGACGTCGCCGGTGTATGGACCAAGACCGAATCCGCCATACTCTTTCGGCACTACCGGCGCATGCAGACCCGCGCGAAACAGATCGTCAAAATCCTCGAA
>JAICGQ010000490.1 GCA_025923035.1 Pyrinomonadaceae bacterium
CCCGCCAGTTGTTATCGGATTTGCTCGAGTTAAAAGTCGAGGGCTGCACTGGTGCAGCCTGGGGATATAACTTCGATTGGCAGAGTCGGAACTTCTTCGCACCTCGCGGCACGCCGACGATCGTTCCCACAGCTTTTGCCGCGCGCGCCTTTATAGAAGCCGCTGATGAACGTGGATTGGAAGTCGCTCGGAGCGTTTGTGATTTTATTTTGAGCGACTTGCCGCGGCCCGTCGATACGCCGTCGGAAATCTGTTTCAGCTACACACCGAATAGCAGTACGCGGATTTTCAATGCGAGTCTGCTGGCGGCCGAAGTGCTGGCGTGCGTTGGTCAACGAACACAAGAACCTGAACTCTGCGACGCCGCCATACGCGCTGCTCGATACGTCGTCAACCATCAACGCGATGACGGTTCGTGGTCCTACGGCACGGCGCCAACGCAGTCGTGGATCGACAATTTTCACACTGCATACATCTTGTTTTCGTTGAAGCGAATAATTGAGTCATGTCGCGGCGCAGAAGAGTTTCAGCCCGCACTGGAGCAAGGGTTTAGTTACTGGAAGAGTACTTTCTTTCTTGCGGAGGGGTGGCCGAAATACTACGATGACAACCCTTATCCTGCGGATGCGCACGCCGCTGCGAGCGCAATTGTTACGCTTGTCGAGTGTCGGAAACTCGACGAGACTTCGCTGAACATGGCGCAGAACGTTGCTCGCTGGACAATTCAGAATCTGCGTGACGAGCGAGGCTTCTTCTATTATCAACGCAGGCGCTTCTACACGATTCGCAAACCCTACATGCGCTGGACACAAGCCTGGATGCTCTACGCGCTGGCGCGATTGATCGAGAGCGAAACCGTTTGAAAGACACATGCCGATAGCATCTGACGTAATCATCGGTCGCGGCGTTCGCATCTTTCAGCCCGACCTGGTCAATCTCTACGGCTGTTCGATCGGCGCCGACACGAAGGTGGGCGCGTTTGTTGAGATACAGAAGAACGCGCAGATTGGTGAGCGTTGTAAGATCTCGTCGCACAGTTTCATCTGTGAGGGCGTCACGATCGAGGATGAGTGTTTCGTCGGACATGGGGTGATGTTCACGAACGACATCTATCCCCGGGCGGTGAACCCGGATGGTTCGCCGCAAACGGAGACTGACTGGAAAGTTGTGAAGACGGTCGTCAAAAAACGCGCAAGCATCGGCAGCAATGCGACGATCCTCGCGGGTATCACGATCGGTGAAGGCGCGTTGATCGGCGCCGGAGCGGTTGTGACGCACGACGTTCCGAGCTTTGCGATCGTGGCCGGCGTTCCCGCGCGTGTGATTGGCGACGTTCGAAAACGAGAAGTGGCAAATGATTAGAATCGGCGTCATCGGTTACGGCTACTGGGGACCGAACCTGGTGCGAAACTTCATGCTCGCGCCCGGATCGGCCGTTACTCGTGTGAGCGATCTGCGCGAAGAGCGACTGACGCCGTTGCACAAGCAGTATCCGGGATTGAAGACGTGCACGCGCCCGGACGAATTGATCAACGATCCCGAGATCGACGCAGTCGTCATCGCTACGCCCGTGTCATCGCATTACGAACTCGCACTCGCTGCGTTACAGGCAGGTAAGCATGTGCTCGTCGAAAAGCCGCTGGCGTCAACTTCAGATCAGGCGCGCAGGTTGGTTGAAGAAGCAGCGACGCGAAAGCTCGTGCTGCTGGTGGACCACACGTTCGTTTACACGGACGCGGTACGCAAGATTCGCGAGATGATTGCGACCGGACAGTTGGGCCAGATTTATTACTACGACGCGGTGCGCGTCAATCTGGGCCTGTTTCAACACGACGTCAATGTCATTTGGGACCTTGCGATTCACGATCTTTCGATCATCGATTACGTCTTGCCGGAAAAACCGATTGCGGTTTCGGCGACGGGCATCAGCCATGTTCCGGGCCAACCGGAGAATGTCGCGTACATCACGCTCTTCTTCGCGAGCTCGCAGATCGCGCACGTGCACGTCAACTGGCTGACGCCGGTGAAAGTTCGGCACACGTTGATCGGCGGCAGTGAGAAGATGATCCTTTACGACGATCTCGAGCCGAGTGAGAAGCTGAAGGTTTACGACAAAGGCATTAGCGTGGCGCCCGGTCCGGAAGACGTTTACCGGATGCTTGTGAGTTATCGTTTGGGCGACATGTGGGCGCCACGGCTCGACAACACTGAAGCATTGCAAACGGAAGCGTTGCACTTCATCGACTGCGTCGAGACCGGTCGCACGCCGGAGACTGACGGTCTCGCCGGCCTCCGCATGGTAAACATGATCGAAGCCGCGGAAGTCTCGTTGCGCGATCGTGGACGACTGGTCGAGATCCGGCAGTGAGTGCTACGCGCACAGACCAAGTC
>JAICGQ010000491.1 GCA_025923035.1 Pyrinomonadaceae bacterium
CCCCGAACAAGTTCGTTTGAATTGTTGACCTCTCCAGGTCTGATTATGACTGCGCGCGCAGAGAAGAAACCCAAAGCAAAAGCGAATGACCGGTCGCGTGGCCGTGTGCTGCTGATTACCGACGAAGATCACGCGCAATTCTTGGAGGCGATTGCCGAGCGAGGCATCGACGTTGTCGGTGTGTCGAACGGCGCCGCCGCACTCGTTTCGCTGCAACGATCGCGTCCGCATCTCGTCGTCGCTGACATCACAGCACGCGGCTTGAGAATGCGCGAGCTGGGCAAGATGTTGGCCGAATCGGATGATGGCATACCGCTGGTGCTGGTCGGCTCCGAACCAGCGACGCTCGCCGGGCGACGGGCCGCGATGCTCAACGGCGCGTTTGATTACTTCGAGTTTCCCGCCGAGTTCGACCTGCTGATCGAGCGGACGCAACAGTTGGTGCTGTTGCGACAGAAGATCGATAAATTGCGTGCGGATGCTGATTTGGATTCGTTAACCGGACTTGCCAACCGCCGGCGCTTTCGTGTCGCGCTCGCGCGTGAAGTCGAACGCTGGCGCCGCTACAACGTGCCGTGCGCGTTGCTGATGCTCGACATCGATCATCTGAAGTCGATCAACGACAGGTTCGGTCATCCGGCCGGCGACGTGGTGATTCGACAGATCGCGCAGACGCTGAAAGAGGTCTCGCGCGACAACGACACCGCCGCGCGTTTGGGTGGCGAAGAGTTTAGTCTGCTGCTGGCCGGTGTAGATCTTGAAAGGGCGCATGCGGCGGCGAATCGTTTGCGATCGGTATTGAGCACGAAGCGCGTTGAAGGCGTGGGAACTGTCACCGTCAGCATCGGCGTTGCAGGTTGTCCCGAAAGCGCTACGTCCGAACGCGCGTTATACGCCGCAAGTGATCGAGCGCTTTACGTGTCGAAGAACTCGGGCCGCGATCGCGTCTCGGTTGCGCCACCGCTTCAGGAGAAACTGCCCGGCGTTTGACGTCTGCGATCGAGAGCCCCATGACCTCGCCGATTCCACAACCCGATTCACTGGGCCATTGGGGAAAGTATGGCGGACGTTTCGTTCCCGAAACGTTGATGGCGCCGCTTGAAGAATTGACGGCAGCGTATCTCGCGAGCCGCGACGACCAGTCGTTCCAATCAGAGCTTCAACATCTCCTGCAGAATTACGCCGGACGACCCACGCCGCTTTTCTACGCTGCGCGGCTAACGGAACACAGCGGCGGCGCGAAGATCTATCTCAAACGCGAAGACCTTTTGCACAGCGGCGCGCACAAAATCAACAACACGATCGGTCAGGTGCTGCTCGCGCGACGCATGAACAAGCAGCGCATCATCGCTGAGACTGGCGCTGGTCAACATGGCGTCGCGACCGCGACGGTTTGCGCGTTGTTCGGCCTCGATTGCGTCGTTTACATGGGCGCTGAAGACATGCGACGCCAGGCGTTGAATGTGTTTCGCATGCAACTGCTTGGCGCGGAGGTGCGCGAGGTGAACGCGGGCTCGCGCACGCTGAAAGATGCCATTAACGAAGCGCTGCGCGATTGGGTCACAAACGTCGCCGATACTTATTACCTGCTCGGCAGTGCGCTTGGTCCACACCCTTATCCGCTGATGGTGCGTGACTTTCAGAGTGTGATCGGTCACGAGGCGCGTGCGCAGATCGTCGAACAGGAAGGGCGGCTGCCGGACGTGCTGATCGCCTGCGTCGGTGGCGGGTCAAACTCGATTGGTTTGTTTCATCCGTTTCTGGCGGATTCGGCAGTGAGGATGATCGGCGTCGAAGCGGGTGGTTCCGGTGACGAGTTGGGCCAGCACGCGGCGCGATTCAACACCGGCGGCGGTGGACGTCCTGGCGTGCTGCAGGGAACGATGAGTTACGTTTTGCAGGACCAGCACGGTCAGGTCGCGTCGACGCATTCGATCTCTGCGGGTTTGGATTATCCGTCGATCGGGCCGGAACACGCGTTTCTGCATGACCAGGGTCGCGTTGAGTACGGTTCGGTTTCAGATGACGAGGCGCTCGAGGCGTTTCAAACACTGTCAAAGCTTGAAGGAATCATTCCCGCGTTGGAGTCTGCCCATGCGGTTGCGCATGCGATCAAAGTGGCAGGATCGCTGAAACGCGATCAAATCGTCGTGGTGAATCTTTCCGGCCGCGGTGACAAAGACGTGGATTCAGTCCGCCAACATTTGGAGTCGTAAATTGGGCCGGATAGAAGACGCCTTCAACAATCTCAAGCACAACGGCCGCAAAGGTTTCATCCCGTTTATCACCGCCGGCGATCCCGATCTCGAAACCACCGAACAAATCCTGATCGAATTAGCGCAGGCCG
>JAICGQ010000492.1 GCA_025923035.1 Pyrinomonadaceae bacterium
ACGGCCGGATCGATCATCGACAGCGGCAGTTGTGTCGCGCCAGGTACGATACGAGCAGTTGGCGACAGCATCCCGCCGCGACGCGCAAGCGTCATCGCGCCGACGATGGCCATCAGTATGAGAATCGAAGTTATCTCGAACGGCAGCAGGTACTGCGTAAACAGGTTCGACCCGATCGAATGTGTTACTCCCACCGTTGAGCCGCCGGACGCGGGCGTGAACTGCGTGGGCCGCACCGTCGCCAGAATGAAAGCCACCTCCGCGATCAGCACCGCAGACATAACGACCGCCACCGGCAGCAGAAACTTGAGTCGAGCGCGACGATGTTCTTCCTCCTCGACGTTGAGCAGCATGATCACGAAGACGACGAGCACCATGATCGCGCCCGCGTAAACTATCACCTGCACCGCCGCGATGAACGGCGCCGCCAGCATCACATACAAACACGCCAGCGAAATGAAAACGCCGATCAGCGAGATCGCGCTGTAAAGCGGGTTGCGCTGCGCGACCACCGCCAGCGCGCACCCAATCGCCATCCCGGCAAACAAAATGAAGAGCAGAGCCAGCATCACAAACCCGGAAACAGGAAGATCAGCGTCGCCGTCAGGAAAATACTCAAAAGCGCGAACGGCAACAGGACCCTCCAACCAAAGTTCATCAATTGATCGAACCGAAACCGCGGCAGCGTACCGCGCAGCCAGATGTACAGAAACAGAAAGAAGATGACTTTAAGAATGAAACCGATCGCGCTCACCAGCCCGAACAAAAACGTTCCGCGCCCGAAGAGGTCTTCCGCAAACGGCACGTTCCAGCCACCGAGAAACAGCGTCGTGGCCAGCATCGACACCGTGAACATGTTGATGTATTCCGCGAGGAAGAACAGCGCAAACTTCATGGCGCTGTATTCGGTGTGAAAACCGGCGACCAGCTCCGTTTCGGCTTCCGGTAAATCGAACGGGACGCGATTCGTCTCCGCGATCGCCGCAATCAGGTAAACGATGAAACCGAGCGGATGAAAGAAGATGAACCAGCGCGCGCCATGCCAGCCCGATTGCATCTCGACGATCTGCGCCAGGTCCAGCGTACCCGCCAGCAGGATCACGCCGACCAGACTCAGTCCCAGCGCAAGCTCGTAAGAGATCATCTGCGCCGACGCGCGCAGCCCGCCCATCAAGCTGTACTTGTTATTCGACGACCAACCCGCCAGCGCGATCCCGTAAACGCCAATGGAGGTGATGCCGAGGACGTAAAGCAGGCCCACGTCGAGGCGCGCAATAGTGAGCGGCAACGAGATGTCGGTGAAGGGAATCCGCGTCTCTGGTCCAAACGGATAGACGATCATCGTCATCAACGCCGCCATCGTGGCAATCACCGGCGCCAGAAAATAGACGAAGCGCGTTGATTTGTCGGGGACGATGTCTTCCTTGAGGATGAACTTCAGGAGATCGGCAAACGGTTGCAGCATGCCGCCTGGTCCAACGCGATTTGGACCAAGTCGCCCCTGGATGAAACCGAGTACGCGACGCTCAGCGAGCACCGTGTAGGCTACGATCAGCAGCACGACCGTGAACGCGACGGTGATGGCTACCAGCTTGAGACCGATGTCAATAAGTAGTTGTGGATCCATCTAGTTATTGCCGTTTGACAATTGCCAATTGCCGATTTCTTGAAGCCCCAATCGCCTCTTCTTCAAATTGGCAATCGGCAATCGCCCAAATTGGCAATCACTTCCTCGCTATCTGGTACAACGGTGAAATGGCCGTCGTCTCGGGACGCGGATTGCCGGACGCCAGCAGATGAAACTGCGGGACCTTGTCCGTCAGGTTTCCAATCCTGAACAATTCGTGCCCGACTTTCGGTGTTCCGTAAATCTTTTCGCCTGTTTCGTCGAGTGCTTCGACGCTGTTGCGGACTGCGGCCAACTGTTCGCTGACGTCCGTTTGTCCGACGGTGTATTTCGCCTGAATCGGATTTGTCTCGTCTTTCAACAGCGGGTAACGCATGCCCGCATACGCCGGCACGTTCTCGCCGATCTGTCGAAAGACGGCCGTCGGCGACAACTCGAAGCCGAAATCCATTCCGAGCTCTTTCGCGAGCTGCGCGACGATCACCCAGTCAGGCTTTGATTGATGCACCGGCGGGATCGACTGCCGCACTCGCTGGACCAGCCCGTCGTTATTCGTAAACGTGCCGTCCTGTTCGGCGTACGAGGAAGCTGGCAGAACGACGTCGGCGTGCGCCGTCGTTTCGCTTTCAAACAGTTCCTGGACCACGAGGAAATCGAGTTTTGCCAGTGCGTTTTCGGCTGCTTCC
>JAICGQ010000493.1 GCA_025923035.1 Pyrinomonadaceae bacterium
AACAAAATCGGCAAGCGTGAGTGGCGTTCCGGGATCGGGCGATCGCTATGCGGCATTTGCTCTCGATTTCGGCAAACTTTTCGATCGCGTTACCGAGCACCCCAGCGTTTGTCGTATCGCCGACATGAACGAAGACGGATTATCAGACCTCTTCCTCACGTTCTACGGCCGTCCTCCGCTGCTGCTGTTGCGTAACGGCAACGCCACTCAACAAGACAAGCTTTCGATGTCGAACTTCACTGTGTCGGAACTGGTTCCCGGTCTTTCGCAGCGCTGGTGGTCAGCGGCGGCAGCATTTGCCGACGTCGACGGCGACGGGCATCAGGACGTCATCGTTGGTAACTACTATCCCGACGACGCCGAGATCACCGACGGCAACTCGAATCGTCCGTTTGAAATGAACGCCGACTTCACCCGCGCACGCAATGGCGGCAAGAACCGCGTCTTTCTCTACACGAAGAGCACGTCAGGACCAACGCCGACTGTGGTCTACCGCGATGCCGGCGATGTGTTTCCCGACAACGGCGCTTACGCATGGACTCTCGCGATCGGCGCGGCAGATCTCGACAAAGACGGACTTTCCGATCTCTACATCGCCAACGACTTCGGTCCGGATCAGCTTCTCTGGAACCGTTCAAAACCTGGCTCAGTCAAGTTTCAGGAGCTGAAAGGAAAGAAAGGCTTCTGGCAATCCGCGGCGCTGACTGTCGGTCATGATTCCTTCAAAGGTATGGGCATCGATTTTGGCGACGTTAACAACGACGGCATATTCGATATGTCCGTCAGTAACATCGGCTCTCCCTTTGCGCTTCAGGAACTGCACTTCCTTTGGACCAGTACCGGAAAGACCGATCGATTCGCACAAGGTGAAGCGCCGTGGGTGAATCGCTCCGATGAGACCGGCGTGGCCCATAGCGCGTGGGCCTGGGACTCACGATTTGAAGACTTCAATAACGACGGCGTACTCGAACTGGTCCAGGCGACGGGACTGGTGAAAGGAAAGGAGAATCGCTGGCCTGCGTTGTCGCAAGTCGGCGCCGGCAACGACGTGTTCGTGAAGTATCAGTCGTGCTGGCCGGAGTTTCGCATGACTTCGGCGGAAATCGACGGCTCTTACCCGAATCCGTTCTGGGTGATGAGCGATAACGGCATGTACGCCGACCTTTCACAAACCCTGTTGCCGAATCTAACACCGGCCACACGCGGGATCGCGGTTGCTGACGTAGACGGCGACGGCTACTCGGACATGGTCTATGCGAATTTCTGGGAGAGCTCGGTTTACGTCAAGAACCAAACGAGCGGCAATCGTTTTCTCGGACTGCATCTGTTGCTTCCAGTCGCTAACACTGACGGCAGCGTGAAACCGGCGGCGGGTATTCAGGTGCACGAAGGTCATCCGGCATGGCGAGAAGGCACGCCTGCGATTGGTGCTTTTGTTGAAGTTGATGTTCCGGGCAGCGGTCGTCAGATTCGTCAGGTTGATGGCGGCAACGGCCACTCGGGACAGCGTAGTCCGCAGGTCCTCGTAGGGTTGGGCCAAAGCTCAGCGAAGGAAGTTGCCGTCCGGATCACGTGGCGCGATCTGAATGGCGCGCTTCATCGAGATTCACTTTCGCTCACGCCCGGTTACCACACGATTGTTCTGGCAGCGCAAGGAGGTACGAAATGACTGCGCCAACCGCAACTGTCGAGCGCAAGAAACGAGATCCACGCACCGGTCTCAAAATGTCGGCGTCGCTGGCTACAGTGTTCACGATCCTGGGCCACACGGTCTTCGGTTTCGATCAACCAGTGAGCCAGGTGTTCGTGTCGCTGATCACCGGTTACTCGACCGCGTTGTTTTTCGAATGGGTCGATGCGCGGGCCTGCGGTGTCGCGCCGGCTTACGCGGGCGGCGGATGGCGCAAACTCGTGAACTTTATGCTTGCTCCGCACATGACGGCGATCACATTGTCGTTCCTGCTCTACTTTGGTGAACGAATCTGGATCACGGCGCTCACCGTCGCACTCGCGATCGGCTCTAAACACGTGCTTCGAGTGCACGTGAACGGCCGGTTGCAGCACTTCATGAATCCGTCGAACTTCGGTATCGCGATCGTGTTGATTGCTTATCAATGGACCGGAGTGCTGCCGTGGAATTTCACGGTCGACATTTTTTGGCCCTGGGACGTGCTGGTGCCGCTCGCAATCGTGATGCTGGGAACGCGTTTGAACCTGCTGTTTACCGGACGCGGTCCGAGCATCCTGGCGTGGCTCGGGACGTTTGTGTTGTTGGGCGTGCTTCGTTCCGCGATTCGCAGCACTCC
>JAICGQ010000494.1 GCA_025923035.1 Pyrinomonadaceae bacterium
TGTTCAGGTCGAATACCAATTGTGATTTGATCCGCGTTTGGTCTGCTGACGGGGATCTTGATCGATTCCGTTATGAAGGTTTCGGTGTCAATCTTTCCGTCGATAAAGTTCATGCTCGGACTGCCGACAAATTCGGCGACAAAGCGGTTCGCCGGTCGGTTGTAAATGTTCAGCGGCGTGTCGAACTGCTGTAACCGCCCGCGGTTCATTACGGCGACGCGCGTGGCGAGCGTCATGGCTTCGGCTTGATCGTGTGTGACGTAGATCGTCGTCGTGCCGAGCTGGTGTTGCAGGCGTTTCAATTCACCGCGCATCTGCACGCGGAGACGAGCGTCGAGGTTCGAAAGCGGTTCGTCCATCAAGTAGGCGCGCGGTTCGCGGACGATGGCGCGCGCCAGTGCGACACGCTGTCGTTCGCCGCCGGAGAGTTGGCGCGGTTTGCGAGCGAGCAGGGGTTCGATTTCCAGCATGCGCGCGACGCTGGTGACGCGTTTCGTTCGTTCGTCCTTGTCGAGCTTTCTGACGCGCAGCGGATACGCGATGTTCTCGGCGATCGTCATGTGCGGATACAACGCGTAACTCTGAAACACCATTGCGAGGTCGCGGTGCTGCGTCTGCACATCGTTGATTCGCTCGCCGTCGATGAAGATATCGCCTGTGCTGACGCTTTCGAGTCCCGCGAGCATGCGCAGCGTCGTGGTCTTGCCGCATCCGGATGGACCAAGCAGCACGACAAACTCCCCGTCGTCGATTTCCAGGTTGAGATCGTCAACGACGCGCGTGTCGCCAAATGCTTTCGTCACGTTTTGAAATTTGATGCCCACTAACCTTTAACAGCCCCCAGCGACAGCCCGCGCACGAGATACTTCTGCATCGCCATCGCAAACACGAGAATCGGCACGATCGCCACGGCGCCTGCCGCACTCATCACGCCCCATTTGATCTCATACTGCGTCACGCGCCCCGCGATTCCGACCGGCAATGTCATCGATGCATCCGTTTGCGTCAGCACCAATGCAAAGAGGAATTCGTTCCATGAGACGATCAGGCAAAACACCGCCGTGGCAGCCAGTCCGGGCGTGACGAGGGGAAGCACGACGCGGACGAGCGCGCCAAGTCGCGAATCGCCGTCGACAAGCGCGGCCTCTTCCAGATCGCGCGGCACTTCGTCGAAAAAACCGCGCATCATCCAGACTACAAACGGAAGATTGAAAGCGGTGTACACGATGATCAGCGCCGCTTTTGTGTTCAGCAATCGCAGGTCGCGCATCATTAGAAACAGCGGCACCGCGGTGACGATTGCGGGAAACATCCGGGTCGACAGAATCCATAACGAGAGTTTGCGATCGAGATCGTAAGGCAGCCTGAAGCGCGCGAGTGCGTAAGCGGCGAGCGTGCCGATCACCAGCGCGCACAACGTGGAGATCACTGCCACGATCGCGCTGGTGATCAGGTATTGCCCAAACGAACGCGTCACGAATGCGTCGTAGTAATGTTCGAGCGTCGGCGTAAAACTGAACCACGGCGGTGGGACCGCAAAGTGGTCCACCTCAGACTTCAACGAGATGGTGAACATCCAGTAGACCGGCGCGAGCGCCGCCACTACCGCCACCGTCACGGCCACGTACTTAAGAAATCCGCGATTCATGTCTCAAGAACCGGATGTAAACAACACTGATTACATTCGTAATTGCCAGCAGCACAAACGACATCGCCGCCGCATAACCAAAATCGAAAAACCGGAACGCCGCGCGATAGATGTAAAGACTGATCGTCTCGGTCGCGAAACCCGGCCCGCCTTCAGTCAGAATAAATATCTGATCGAACACCCGCAGCAGATCCATCGTCCGGAGCAGCAGCACGATCAAAATGGCGGGCCTCAAGAGGGGGAGTGTCACGTGCCAGAACGTCTGCCAGCGGCTCGAACCGTCGATCAACGCAGCTTCGTACGGCTCCTGCGGAATCGCCTGTAACCCTGCCAGCAGGACCAGAAACACAAACGGCGTCCATTGCCAAACGTCGACCGCGATTACAGACATCATTGCCAACACGGGCGACGCGGTCCACGTCAACGCTTCAGTGTTTATCCCAATCTGCTTGAGTGTTCCGTTAATCGCGCCGAAGTCCGGATTGAGCAACAATCGCCACACGATCGCGGCGACAACCGGCGGCAACATCATCGGTACGAGGAGGCTCGCACGAAAAAATCCACGACCGCGAATCTGACCGTTGAGCAGCAACGCGAGTCCGAGTCCCAGCAGGAACTCGCACGTCAGCGCCGCAA
>JAICGQ010000495.1 GCA_025923035.1 Pyrinomonadaceae bacterium
ATCCTGAGAAGAGTCAGCAGGTTGGACTGCGGATGTTGAGAAACTTCGTCGATGTTAGCTAAGCGAATCATTCCGTGTCTCGACGTCGACAACGGCCGTGTGGTCAAAGGCATTCGCTTTGTTTCGCTGACAGATGCCGGCGATCCAGTGGAACAGGCGAAACGTTATGACGCCGAAGGCGCGGATGAGCTGACGTTTCTCGACATCACTGCGTCGTCTGACAAGCGCGACATCGTGACGGATCTCGTGCGGCGCGTGGCTGATGAGGTGTTTATTCCGTTTACTGTCGGCGGTGGACTGCGATCGGTTGATGACATTCGCGCGATCCTGCGTGCCGGCGCTGACAAGGTCACGCTGAACACTGCGGCAGTCGAGAACCCGCATCTGATCCACGCATGTGCCGAGACGTTTGGCAGCCAGTGTATCGTGGTGGCGATTGATGCGCGCAGGCGCAATGGGAACAACGGTTGGGAAGTGTTTACGCATGGCGGGCGGCGAGCGGTGGGTATGGATGCGCTCGAATGGACCATGCGCGCGGAGAAACTCGGCGCGGGCGAGATTCTTTTGACGAGCATGGACTGCGACGGCACGCGCGACGGTTACGATATCGAGTTGACGCGCGCTGTCGTAGACGCAGTGCGGATTCCGGTGATCGCGTCGGGCGGCGCAGGCAAAGTCGAGCATTTTTACGACGCGCTCGTTGATGGCGGCGCAAGCGCGGTGCTGGCGGCGTCGTTGTTTCACTTTGGAGAGCTTTCGATTGGCGACGTGAAGAGTTACCTGCGCGGCCGCGGTGTTGAGGTGAGATGAATCGAGACGACCTGAAATTCGACGACCGCGGTTTGATCCCGGCGATCGTGCAGGACGCGAGCACGCGGGAGGTGTTGACGCTCGCGTACATGAATCGCGAGAGTCTGGAACGCACGATCGTCACGGGTGAAACGTGGTTCTGGTCGCGATCGCGAAACGAACTCTGGCACAAAGGCGAGACGTCCGGTAACACGCAGAAGGTCGTGGATCTCGTTTCCGACTGCGATGGCGACGCGATAGTCGTGCTCGTTAACCCTGCCGGCCCGGCCTGTCACACGGGTGCGCGCTCATGCTTCGATTTGAAACAGACGGAGAATCTCGGCGACTTGCTCGCGCGTCTATTCACCTTGATCGAAAGCCGCGAACGCGATCGTCCAGAAGGTTCGTACACCACGTACCTGTTCGACAAAGGGATTGATAAGATCCTCAAGAAAGTCGGCGAGGAGTCTGCCGAAACGATCATCGCAGCCAAGAACGAGGACGCAGATCAGTTTGTGGGCGAAGTGTCGGATCTGATCTATCACCTGCTCGTTTTGTTGGTGGCGCGTGGCGTGAACCTGGATGCGGTTCGCGACGAACTTGCAAAGCGACGAAAGGAACCGATTGAGTAACGAACTACTCGAGTTTGCGGTTGAACTGGCGCGCGGGGCCGGCGACATCACGCTGAAGTATTTTCGCCGGAAGCCGGAGACGGCGACGAAGACTGACGGCAGCTACGTCACAATCGCCGATCGTGAAGCCGAGGCTTACATCCGCCGTCAGATCGGCGAGCGTTTTCCGGATGACGGCATACTGGGCGAGGAAGAAGGTGAATCGCAGGGGCGCTCGGGACGACGTTGGATCATTGATCCGATTGACGGCACGTTTGCTTACGTTCATGGCGTTCCGTTTTACGGCGTGCTGATCGGTGTGGAAATCGACAGCGAGATGAGTGTTGGCGTCATCAATATTCCGGCACTAGGCGAGATTGTCTCTGCCGCGAAAGGCGCCGGCTGTTATTTGAACGGAGAACCCGCGCGTGTGTCGCAGACCGCGAGACTCGAAGACGCCTTGGTGTTGTGTACCGACTTCTCCGCCTGCGAGCGGTATGGCTTCGGCAAAGCGGCGGAACTGTTGCAAAGCCGCGCACGAACGAGCCGCACCTGGGGCGACTGCTATGGCTATGTTCTGGTTGCGACCGGCCGCGCCGATGTGATGCTCGATCCGGTGATGAATCTGTGGGACTGCGCCGCGGTGTTGCCGATCGTGGAAGAAGCAGGCGGCACGTTTACCGATTGGCGTGGTCTTCGAACCGCGGGCGGCGGCAATTCAATCGCGACCAACGGATTGTTGTTTGATGAAGTGATGGGGCTGGTGTCACGATAATGCTCGTTATACCGGCGATCGATCTGAAGAACGGCTCGTGCGTGCGGCTG
>JAICGQ010000496.1 GCA_025923035.1 Pyrinomonadaceae bacterium
CGCGACGACGAAATCGATTCGCGATCTGAGTTGTGGGCTGGCCGGTGACACTACGTTCACCAACAACCTCAGCGCGTTCAATGGACCAGTGATCATGTTCGCAGCCGGTCATGGCTTCGGCACCGCGATGTTCGACACTGCCCAACTGATGACGTCAGCCGATGTGACGATCAACTTTAAAGAGCAGTATGGTCACGTCGATTACATGTTCGCCAACAAGCATTTGCAACAACTCGAACACCCGATCCTCAACTGGCTCACGACGGAGGTCGTGAACTAACCACGAATAAAACAAACGACTGCTTACGGTCGTGAAGGAAGGCGCAACGGCAGACCCGGGTTTTGACGACAAGGGTCTGCCGGTTGTGCTTCACCGCTCCTGCGAGCACGCACCGACGCAGCCGTCCGCTCATCGAGTTTTAGCAAACCACACTCAACTTCATTCAACCTGAGCTGCAGTCGCTGCACTTCCGCTTGCAACAGCTCGACGTCTCGATCGCGCACGTCTGAAGACGACGAACCGGTCGATCGCTGTGCCGTAACGTACTGCTGTAACCGGTTCATGCTCGTCTCGAGCATGTAGAACCGCTGCTCCATCATGCTGATCCGTCGATCGAGGCCGCTTATATCCTGCGTCGCCGCGCCGGAAGCGCCTCGACTCATCGCGATAACCACGACGGCGACCAAAATCACGACTGCCATTAATTGAAAACTCTTTTGAGACCTCATCCCGTAACTCCTTGCATAAGTTCCTAGTCCGCCAGCGCAATGATTGCACTAACCACTGCGTGTTCGCAAAAACCGATCGCGCCGCTGTATGCTGCGAATGGCAGTGGGTAAAACAATCAACAGCTTTCTCAGCGTTCTGGCGCTGGTTGTCGCGTGTGCTGCGGCGGGTCTATCAAGGCCGGATGGTTTTAGCCTGCGCGGAGTAGTCGTGGACCAGAACGGCGCGCCTGTCGCCGAGGCGCAAGTGTCTCTCTACGCGCGCCCAACATTGCTCGCCCAAACGACAACTGGTCCAACAGGCGAATTCACCTTCGACAACGTCAGAACAAATCACGGCGTACTGCGAATTCGGGCCAACGGATTTGCTGAAGTTGAACGACAGTGGACCGCGACTGACACGCCGTTGTTGCGGGTCGTACTTGCGCCACTGACGCTGCAGGAACTCGTCGTCGTAACCGCCGCCCGCACAAGTATGCAACTCAGCGAAACGGCCGCGAGTGTCGCAGTCGTTTCGTCCAACGAGCTGGAACAAACATCGGCGTTGCGACTCGACGACGCGTTGCGACAAGTAACCGGGTTCCAATTGTTTCGTCGTTCGGGAAGCCGCACGGCAAACCCGACGACGCAGGGGATCTCAATGCGCGGCACCGGCGCGAGCGGCGCCAGTCGCGCGCTCATGCTTTTTGATGGGATTCCGTTGAACGATCCGTTTGGCGGTTGGATCTACTGGGGACGCGTCCCACGTGAATCGATCGGCCAGGTTGAAGTGCTGCGTGGCGGCGCGTCGCATCTTTACGGTGGGACTGCGTTGAGCGGCGTGGTGAACGTCATCACTCGCGAACCTGACACGTCGTCTCTTTCCGCGGAACTCTCTTACGGCAACGAACAGACGCCGAGCGGTTCGTTATTCGGCAGTCTCACGCGCGGAGGTTGGACCATGAGTCTCGGCGCGGAGATCTCGAAGACCGACGGTTACATCATCGTCGACGAAGATGAACGCGGTGCAATCGACACGCCTGCCGGATCGCGTTATTCCGTCGCCAATCTCAAACTCGAACGCAAGCTCGGCGATTCAGGCAAGATGTTCATTCGCGGCGAGATCTTCGGTGAGTCACGCACGAACGGCACGCCTCTGCAGACCAACCGCACGCATCTTCGCAACCTCAGCGCCGGCGCAAACTTCGAGACCACGGATCTTGGCAATTTCAGCGCGCGCGTTTACGGCGGGACGCAATTGTTCGATCAAAACTTCACGGCCGTCGCAGCAAATCGCAATAGCGAAACGCTGACTCGCGTGCAGCGCGTGCCGTCGCAAGCGGTGGGTGGAATGTTTCAATGGTTGCGTGCCGTGGGTGGGAACCACACGCTGGTCGCAGGTATCGACGCACGCGAGGTGCGCGGCGCCAGCGACGAGCTCGCGTTCGTGCAAAGCCGGCCGTC
>JAICGQ010000497.1 GCA_025923035.1 Pyrinomonadaceae bacterium
ACACTGGTGTATCATGACTGGCGGCAACTCGGATGATCATCCAGGAAAACATCACACATTCGTTTCAATCGCCAATACTTCGCATCGTGCTGGTCGCAATCGGGATAGGACTCCTGTACGTGCTATGGCGCGAGGTGCGGAAGATTCCCGCGAAGCTGCTGGTGCTGATGGCCACCGCGTTTCTGGACATGGTGGGCCTGCTGATGATCATTCCGCTGCTTCCGTTCTACGTGAAGTCGTTGGGCGGCGAGGGCGTGACGATTCTCGGCGTTCACTTCGGAATCGGAATCATCGTCGGTTTCATCATCGCGGCGTTCACTGTGGCCCAACTCGCGAGCGCGCCGATGTGGGGACGCTTTTCTGATCGCGTGGGACGCCGTCCGGCGTTGTTGATTGCCTTGAGTGCGTCGGCAATTGCGTATCTGATCTTTGGTTTTGCTGAGTCGCTGCTGTTGTTGTTCTTGTCGCGTGTGGTGCAGGGGGCGGGCGGTGGAACGGTTGGTGTGATTCAGGCTTATGTCGCGGACACCACCGCGCCGCAGGATCGAGCGCGGGCACTCGGGTGGCTGTCGGCGACGACGAATCTCGGCGTTGCCCTTGGTCCAGTGTTCGGTTCGTTTGCGCTTACGTTAGGCAAGTACGACTTGATGCCTGGCTCGGCGACGCTGCAGATGGGCCGCGCGGCGCCGGGCATCATCGCCGCCGCACTTTGTTTGCTGAACATCGCTTTTGCCGCGCGTTATCTGACTGAGTCTCGCGACGCCGCGGAACACCAATCCGCGAAAGATCAGCCGCGGCGAAGGTCGCGTGACGTGATCTGGCGCGTGATTTCTCACTCCGGCGAACCTTCGTCTCGTTTGATCTGGACCTACGCCATCGCCATCGGTGCTTTTCAGGGCAGCTTCTCGGTGTTGGCGTTGTTTTTGAACGCGCGTTTTCAGGTTACGGAACAGACGATCGGTTACTTCTTCATGTACATCGGATCGATCTCCGTTTTCACGCGCGTGTTGTTGCTCGGGCGGATGGTCGACTGGCTCGGCGAAGCGAAACTCTCGCGACTCGGTTTGGTGTTGCTCGCGGCGGGCGTCGTGGGGATGCCACTGGCGCACAATCTCTGGATGCTCGGCATCACGGTCGCACTGATCCCGCTCGGAACCGCTTTCACGTTCCCGTGCGTGACCGCCCTGTTGTCGCGTGTGATCTCACCGCTGGAACGCGGTCTTTACATGGGCATGCAACAAACTTACGGCGGCGTCGCGCGGATCATCGCGCCGCTCTTCTTTGGCTGGTCCTTCGATACGCTCGGCGTCTCCTCGCCGTACTTCTTCGCCTCAGCCTTCATCATCGCCACGATCTTCCTCGGCTTCGGATTCGATAAATACGCGAAACACGAAGAGACACCTCAGATCATCGCGGCCGCTGTACCTGAAGAGGCCGAATCAGAGATCGCGCCGGTTAAATCTTCTTGAGCGAGTGGTGGGTTCACTCGTTGAGATTGTCCATGCCGGTGAACTTCCAGCCGGACTTCGTTTCGTTGAAGTGGTAGATGACGACTTCATTGCCTGCGGCGTCGGGACAGGCGACGGTGAAGTGTTTCGAGTTTTCTTGATCCACTTCGATCTTGGCTTTCTTAAAGCAGGCCGCGGCGTTGGTCTGCTCGGTAAAGACTTTCCGGTATCGCCTGCGCAAGTCAGTCTTGTTCTTCACGCTGGCAATGCCATACGACATGCCGATCGGAAAGCGCGACATCGAGGCGATCGCTTCGACGTTCTTATTGCTGACGGCGGTTTTGAATTGCTGCCAGAACGTGTCGCGTGCGTCCGTGCCGGTCAGCAGTAACACCGATAAAAGTACAAGGGTTTTCATCGTTCAATTTAGGACTTGCTTCGAATATGCGTGCTGTGATTGGATGCGCACCATGCGAACACCGACAAAATTACGCCCGCTTATCTTAACACTGATCTGTCTAACGATCGTGCCGCTGGCGAACGCGCAATCGTTCACGATGGAACAGATCAAGAGTTATCCGTTTCCCAACGAACTCACCACAGCCGGAACGGGCTCTCGCATCGCCTGGGCCTTCAACGAAAAGGGCTTGCGAAACGTCTGGGT
>JAICGQ010000498.1 GCA_025923035.1 Pyrinomonadaceae bacterium
ATGTCGATCGGTGCGAGATCGTCGACTTCGGTTTTCGCTCGCCAGCGCATTGCTTCTACGTCGATCGGCGGACAGTCGTAAACGGGAGTGCCGATCACGCGCAAGCGAAACTTGTCTTGCGCCGCCAGTTTCTTCAACGCGCCCCGAAGCGTGTCGAGATGTTGGACCGTGCTGTGACTGCCGGTCCAGCCGATCACCAGTGGCCCATTCGAGTTTTTTTCCGGCGGCACATGGTAACGCCGCGTGTCGATCGTCGTCGGGATGACGGTAACGTGATCGTTTACCTCGCGCGCGTATTCCGCGAGATACGGATTTCCGACCATCACGTGTGACGCCATCCGGCAGATCGTTTTCGTCTTCGACGCGAACTTTAAATAGCTCAGGTAACCGTTTGAAGGGCTGCGATAGGAAACAAAGATCGCGTCGTCGAAGTCGAAAACGATCGGGACGCCCGTTTTGTGGACCAGTCGCTCGAAGATCGGTGGTCCCAACAACGCAGCCTCACGCAGGATGTAGACGAGATCGAAGTCGCGCGCTTTTTTCACCACTTCAAACCGGCGGGCGAATCCCTGCGCGACCAGCATCATCTTCCGCGCCATCTTGCCCTGCTGGTAGAGCAACGTGTTGAGTTCCGCACACTCAAACGGCTCGTACGTGATCTCGACACCGCGTTCGCGAAGCAGAGGTTCCCACTGTTCGATGCGATATCGCTGACTAGGCGAGATGTCGTAAAGTCCTGGAACTAAAGCGAGAACACGCATTTTGCGGGTTTAGTATACACGTTCGTAAAGGGCAGCATAACGCTCGACTCCCACTGTTTGCAGGTCGAAAACGCGTTCGGCGACGGCGCGAGCGCTCTCACGCGCGCCGGCTTGGGCCGCCATCGTTTCTATAACACTTCCGATCCTCGCGTACTCGTCGTCCGTGAATTCTTCCAGCAACGCACCGGCCTTCCAGTCGTTGATCAGCGCGTCCGAATCGCCGATTCCGGCGTTGATGATCAAAGGCAGCCCGCAGGCGAGATACTCGCCGTTTTTCGTTGGCGACGACGCAAGCTTGGAGACACAGCGTTTGATAAACGATAGTCCGGCGTCGGCTGCGGAAAGATACGATGGCACGAGGCGCGCGGGAACCGTCAGCACGCTGAACTGGTCCGCCACGACGTTTCGACTGTTCATCAACTCTTTCACGCGATCGTGACTTCCGTTTGTCAGCCAAACCAGGTGAGCGTCCGGTCTTCCTCGCCTGAACGCGGCGAAAAAGTCGGCCATCTTTTCCGTCAGATACCAACCGTCGAGTGAACCGCTGTAAACGATCGTGAACTTGTCGCCGAGCCCGAGTTCCGCGCGACGCCTGGCGCGCTCTTCGTCACTGAACTTGAATAACGACAGATCGACGCAACACGGGATCACTTCGTGGGGCACGTCGCGACCGCGTAGTCCGTCCCACTCCCGAATGATGGGCCAGATCCGATCCGTCAACGTTACGACCGCATCCGTCTCCTGAAAGATGCGTCGTTCGGCGGCTTTCGTGATCCGGTAAGGAAAACTGTCTTTGCGCCAGTGTTCGGCGTCGACGTACTCCTCCGCCATCAACCCCCGCAGGTCGAAGATCATCTTCGTTCCCAAACTTCTTTTTAATGCGAGCGCGATCGTGGCGGGGATGTGGCTGCGCGCATGGACCATGCCGATCCGGTTACGCCTGATCAGGGACTTTGCTTTGCGAATGCCGGCGATGACGTCGTAGATCGTTGCGGGAACTGATGGTCGTTGGTGATAACGGAGCCAGTGCCACTCGATGCCTTGTTCGCTCAGCTCTTGCTTGAGTTCCTCGCGCCGGCGAACACCTTCGCCCTCGAACGCCGCCGCGCGTTCGAAACTCAGCAGTGTAAACTGCACGCCGCGCTTCGCGAGCTCACGCAAATAAGGAATGACTTGCGTTTGACCCAGCGGGTCAAGCATTCCGTTGTAGGAGATGAAGAGGACACGACGGCCTTCAAGACGCTCCCCCTTAATCATTAGCCGGCCTCCGCCGCAGCTTTGTTGCGGTGGCCGCGCAAC
>JAICGQ010000499.1 GCA_025923035.1 Pyrinomonadaceae bacterium
GCAGAAGGCGGAAAACGCCGGGTTGAAAGTGTTGCCGATCGCGCAAGCTGCGGCCGAGTCAGACGTGGTCATGATGCTCGTGCCGGATGAGCTGGCGCCGGAGGTCTATGCGCGTGAGATCGCGGAGTCGATCACACCCGGGAAATATCTCGCGTTCTCGCACGGTTTCTCCATTCACTACAAATTCATCGAGCCGCCGGCGGACGCAAACGTGTTCATGGTTGCGCCGAAAGGACCAGGGCACCTCGTGCGACACGAATACAAACGAGGCGCGGGAGTTCCCTGCCTGCTTGCCGTTAATCAGGATCCAACCGGCGATACCCGTCTGATTGGATTGTCGTATGCTTCGGCGATTGGCGGCGGCCGTGCGGGCATCATCGAAACGAGTTTTCGCGAAGAAACCGAGACCGATCTGTTTGGCGAGCAGGCGGTGTTGTGTGGCGGACTCACTTCGCTGATCAAGGCAGGATTTGAAACACTGACCGAGGCCGGTTATTCACCGGAGATGGCGTATTTCGAGTGTCTGCACGAGATGAAACTCATCGTCGATCTGCTGTACGAAGGCGGCATCTCGGAAATGCGCTACTCGATTTCAAACACGGCGCAGTTTGGCGACATGACTCGTGGCCCAGTCGTCGTCAACGATGAAACGAAGCGTCGCATGCAAACACTGCTTGGTGAGATTCAGTCCGGGGCGTTTGCGAACGACTGGATGAAGGAAGCGCGAGAGGGGCGGCAGTTGTTCAAACAACTTGACGACGAAGCTCGCGAGCATCCGATTGAACGAGTCGGCGCGAAGCTGCGCGAGATGATGCCGTGGTTGTCGGAAGGCCGTCTCGTCGATAAGGCGACAAACTGAGGGACGCAGCTTGAGCAACAAACGCAGCGATGCCATTACCAGTGGCGTGGAACGAGCGCCCAATCGCGCGATGCTGCGCGCCGTCGGTTTTGCTGACGCCGACTTCGAAAAACCTATCATCGCAATCGCCAACGGCTACAGCACGATCACCCCGTGCAATGCCGGGTTGAATCATCTCGCCGAACGGGCGATCGAAACGCTGCGCCAGTCGCAGACGATGCCTCAGGTGTTCGGAACGATCACCGTGAGCGACGGCATCTCGATGGGTACTGAGGGGATGAAGTATTCCCTCGTTTCGCGTGAAGTCATCGCCGACGCGATCGAGACTGTTTGCCAGGCGCAGTCTGTCGATGGTTTGCTGGCGATTGGCGGCTGCGACAAGAACATGCCGGGCGCGATGATCGCGATCGCGCGTCTCAACATTCCGTCGATCTTTGTCTACGGCGGTACGATCAAGGCCGGTAATCTCAATGGCGAAGATCTGACAGTCGTCAGCGCCTTTGAGGCGGTCGGAAGATATTGCGCCGGCGAGATCAGCGAAAGTCATTTACTCGACATCGAGCGTCGCGCATGTCCCGGTGCTGGATCGTGTGGCGGGATGTACACGGCCAACACGATGTCGGCGGCAATCGAAGCGATGGGCTTGAGCTTGCCGTATTCGTCGACGATGGCGGCGACTGACGCGGAAAAGATCGCCAACGCGATCGCTTCGGCACGTGCACTTGCCCGAGCCGTTCGCGATCAGATCCTGCCGCGCGATCTCCTGACGCGCAAAGCATTCGAGAATGCCATTGCTGTTGTTATGGCCGTAGGCGGATCGACCAACGCCGTGCTGCATCTTCTGGCGATCGCTCACGCGGCTAAAGTGAAACTGACACTCGACGATTTTGAGCAGCTCAGAAAACGCGTGCCGCTGTTTTGCGATCTGAAACCGTCGGGCAAATACGTCGCGACGGATCTGCACAAGGCGGGTGGGATTCCGCAGGTCATGAAGATGTTGTTGACGCGAGGACTGCTTCACGGCGACGCATTGACGATCTCCGGTCAGACGATCGAAGAGGTACTGGCGGACGTGGCCGAGAGCCCGAAGCACGATCAGGACGTGATTCGCCAGTGGGACGACGCGTTGTA
>JAICGQ010000500.1 GCA_025923035.1 Pyrinomonadaceae bacterium
CTCGTTCACTCGCAATCGGTGACGCTGAACGTAGTCAGCCCGACCAGCGCGGATCTTTCGATAACCAAAACTGCCTCGCCGAATCCGGGGCAGGTTGGTGCACCGCTTTCGTATCGCATCGTCGCAACCAACAATGGACCAGCAACAGCGACGAACGTCACCGTCACCGACACCCTGCCTTCCGGCGTTGCGTTTATCTCTTCGTCGACGACGCAGGGCGCGTGCAGCGGCACGACTACGGTAACGTGCAATGTCGGCAGTCTTGTGTCGGGTGCTAGTGCCGTGGTCACGATCAACGTCACGCCGTCTACACAAGGTCAACTCGCGAACACCGCGACAGTCAGCGGCGGCGAAACCGATTTCGATACCACGAATAACTCCTCGTCGATCACCACATTTATTCAACCCGCAGCGGCATCGCCGTCGATGCTCGATCCGAACCTGACCGTCAGCACCGTCATCAGCGGACTGGATCAACCGACGAGCATCGCGTTCCTCGCCGTCAACGATTTTCTGATCCTCGAAAGAGCAACCGGAAGAGTGAAGCGCGTCGTGAACGGGGTCGTCTCGAGTACGCCGCTCGATCTTCCCGTCAACAACGCTTCCGAACGCGGTCTGCTCGGTATCGCACTGCATCCGCAGTTCCTGCTGAACGGCTTTGTCTATCTCTTCTGGACGGAGAGCACGACCGGCGTCGACACTTCCAACATCGACGAGATACCGCTGCTCGGCAACCGCGTCGATCGCTACGTTTGGAACGGCTCGACACTCGCATTCGATCGCAACCTGATCAGGCTGCGCGCGTTGCAACAGGACGCAGGCCAACCCGCTCGCGGCAATCACAACGGCGGCGTCATCCGCTTTGGACCAGACGGCAAGCTCTACATCATTTTCGGCGACAACGGACGCCGCGGCTTTCTACAAAACAACGTCACCCAGCTTGCGGTCACGGACGATCAGTTTGGTGGACCAGTGCCGGATGATGCGCACATGACAGGTGTCATCCTGCGTTTGAACGACGACGGCTCTACGCCTGTCGACAATCCGTTCTTCAACGCCGCGTCAGGACTGGCCGGGGAAGCTGCCGCGAACGTGAAGAAAGTTTTCGCGTACGGAGTGCGCAACAGTTTCGGTATGGCTTTCGATCCGATCGGCGGCAGTCTCTGGACGCAGGAGAACGGCGACGACGCGTATGACGAGATCAATCGCGTCACGCCCGGTTTCAACGGCGGTTGGATCCAGTCGATGGGACCACTCAGCCGCATCGGCGAATACAAGTCGATTGAAATGACGTACGGCGCAGGTAATCTTCAACAACTTCGCTGGCCGCCGTCGAACATTGCCCCAACGCCGCAGGAAGCACTCGCGCGCCTCTACATGTTGCCGGGCGCGCAGTATCTCGATCCGGAGTTCAGTTGGAAGTATGCAGTCGCGCCCTCGCCGATCGGTTTCATTGTTGGCAAGGGTTTGGGGTCGCAGTTTGAGGGCGATCTGTTGGTCGGCGCGTCGCGCACCACGCTGCTCAACGGGTTTCTCTTCCGGTTCAGGTTGAACGCCGATCGCCAGCATTTTGTGTTCAGCGATCCGCGGCTCGCCGATCGCGTCGCAGACAACACTGACAAGTTCGACCAGACCGAAAGCGAGAGTCTCGTCATCGGCAAAGATTTCGGCATCACAACCGACATCGCGACCGGTCCGAATGGAAACGTGTTCGTCGTTTCACTCTCGAACGGCAGCGTTTACGAGATCGAAGCGAAACCGAATCCGATCGACGAGGCGTCGTTCTTTGTCGCGCAGCATTACCGCGATTTTCTCAATCGTGAGCCGGACGCGCCGGGACTCGCGCATTGGACCAACGAGATTACCGAGTGTTCCGATCCGGCGAAACGGCATCCCGGCGAATCGTTCGAAGCGTGCACCGAACGTAAGCGCGCTAACACGAGCGCAGCGTTTTTCCTGTCGCCGGAGTTTGC
>JAICGQ010000501.1 GCA_025923035.1 Pyrinomonadaceae bacterium
ACCATAGGCCGGGGATGTTATCCGCGGGCCGCTATTAGCGCAAATATTCTTTGCCCGCCGTGCAAACGCGGAGGAAGTTGCACATGCGACAGTGCGGCGCGGTTTTGACTGGGAAGTGTGCGGGATCGGCAGAGGTGACGATGCGCATCATTGCTTCGTCAATCGCTCGCGCGCAACGCGCGGGTTCGAGCAACTCGTCGGAAAGATGCGTCTCGACATTCGGATCGAGAAAGTGCAGCGTCACGCGCATCCGGCTGTTTGCCAGCGATGGGATCAGTTCGCGCACTGCGTGTGCGTACGCTTGCATCTGCAGTTGATAATCGCGCGCCGTGATCTCGATCATGTTGTTCGTCGCGACGTCGAGCGACGGCGGTTCGGGCTCGTCCTCAAAATCAAACGCGAACTGCGCGCTTCGCGAACGTCGTTTCTTAACGGGCGCCTCGTAAACGATCGCCGGAACGTCAACCCGGATGCGGTTCGTTTTGAAGTCGATGATCTCAGCTTCCAACCATCCTTCCGCCGTCTGCGTGATCAGCAGCTTGTCGATAATCCCGCTCAAAATCCCCAATGGCCGCCGCAACCGAAAACTCAACTCGCTCCACAAGCCCGCATCACCCGCCGGCTTGATCGCCGACACCTTGCGCGCCGACTCGACACGCTTGAACACATCGCTGGCGAGATAGTTTTTCGCGAGCGGCAACAGATCCTTGATCGCTGCCTCGGGATTGATCTCGATGAGCCGGTCAGCGAGTTGCGCCTGCCGCAATCGCAGCACTTCCGCAAAACTCTGCCGCAACAACGTTTCACTATCCTGATCCGGCGTGTAACGTTCGCAGAAACGGTGTATCACCGCGCCTTTCAACGAGGCGTTGATATTCGACGGCGGCTCGGGCGCTTCCGCGTTGTTCCAGATCGCGAGTTCATCCGCCTGCGGCAAACGCAGCACGCGCTCGAAGTAATACTGTCGCGGGCAGCGTTGATAGTTGATGAGCTGCGTAACACTGAAGCGATGAATCGAACTGCCGGCAATCGCGATCACCGGACGCCGCAACGGAAACACCTGGCCCAGCGACTCACCCGCTGGTCCAGTTTCCAACACCTCTTCCGCTTCGGGTTCAACTTCCGGCAGCGGTTCGTCAACGAGATTGATCGTGAGCTGAAGCTGCACTCCGTCCGCGAGATCGACAACGTCCGACTGCATTCGATCGCCGAGTTCGAGCGCTTGCCAGATCCACTTCAGCCACGAGTCGTTCGACCGATTCAAGGCGGGCAGCTCGTCGGTCGTGCCGGAAAGTATCAGACGATCTTCAGCGCGGGTCGCAGCGACGTACAGCAAGCGCATGCTTTCAAACAGTTCGCGATACGCATGTCGTTTCTCAAAATGGCTGAACGTACATCCGGCAACGAGATTGCCGCGGCCATCCGGCACTTTCATCGTCAGTCCCTGGTGGCGATCGAGTAACACCCAGTTGTCGGTTGCGACGCGAGAGAGCCGTTGCAGATCGGGAATGATCACGACGGGAAACTCGAGCCCCTTCGCCTGGTGAATCGTCATCAGCCGCACCGCATCCGCGGCCTGATCGATCTGTCCTTCACTCTCGCGACTGCCAATCGCCTCAAACTCCTCGACATAACGCACGAAATCGCGAATCAAATACGTGCCGGAACTCTCGAACCGCGCAGCCAGCGTGAACAGTCGCTGGATGTTTGCGAGACGTTGCGCGCCGTCGAAATTCGCTGCCACGACGGTCATGTACTCCGATTCCTGAACAGCGAGACGAAGCAGATCGTGAATCGAATAATGATGACGGCGCGCGACGAGGCGGCTGATGAGACGGCACGCGCGATCCAGCAGATCGTGCTCTTCGTCGGTGATGTTTTCGATTTCGCGGTGGTTCTGTAGCGCCGTGTAAAGCCGTCGCGTGGGTGGCGTTCGCAGGGCAAGCAGCGCGTTGTCTGAAAGACC
>JAICGQ010000502.1 GCA_025923035.1 Pyrinomonadaceae bacterium
GAGATTTGGGCTACCTGGCTACCGCCGCTGACGATCGAAGACACGGCAACGTACCTGCTCGGGCCAGTCATGGGATTTGTGATGCTGTTGCGGGGCATCGTTTGCTTGCATGCGAGTGCCGTCGTCATCGATTCCGAGGCAGTAGCACTTGTTGGACCAGCGGGCTCCGGCAAGTCGACAACGGCCGCCGCTTTCTCGACGAAAGGCTTCAACATCCTTGCCGACGACGTTGTGACTCTGGACGATGGCGCGGCGCGCGCGCACGCGAGTGAGTTCTTGGTGCGACCGGCGTATCCGTGCATTCGGCTCTGGCCCGCTTCAGTCAAGACGCTTTATGGAAACGAGTCGCATCTGCCGCTGCTTACGCCTAACTGGGACAAACGATTCCTCGATTTAACCGCGCGTTTTCCGACTAAACCTGTCCCGCTTTCAGCGATCTATCTTTTCGATGAACGTCGTGATGAACCAGACGCGCCGTTCGTTCAACCAGTGGATCGCACAGATGCGCTGTTGTCGCTGATTGCCAACACCTACACAAACTATCTCATCGACAAAAGCATGCAGGCGCGACAGTTTGATCTGTTGACGCGCCTACTGGCAGGCGTGCCGGTACGACGCGTTACGCCGCACGCCGACGCGCGGCGCATTCAGCAACTGTGCGACTGTATTCTCGACGACTTCGCCTTACTAAAACCGCCTTGGTCCAACGCGGAAGATTCGCAAACAGCAGTCCATGTATAGCGTCCATTCGTACGGTAAAATGCTCGCCGATGCGCCACGCATGGATGCGTACGTCGCAGCGCTACGGCGAACAGTGAAACCGGGATCGGTGGTGCTCGACCTGGGCTGTGGTCCAGGCGTGTTTGCCTTGCTCGCCTGCCAGCTCGGCGCGCGTCGCGTGTATGCGGTCGAACCTGACAACGTTATCGAGCTTGCGCGCGAAGCCGCGCGGGCAAACGGGTTTGCAGATCGGATTGAATTCTTTCAGAGCTTCTCGACCGAGATCACGTTGGCGGAACGAGCAGACGTCATAATTTCCGACTTGCGCGGCGTCCTGCCATGGTATCAACAACACATTCCAGCGATCATCGATGCGCGAAACAGGTTCCTCGCGCCTGATGGAATTCTGATCCCGGATCGCGACGTGCTGTGGGCCGCAGTCGTCGACACTCCAGATCGCTATGAAGAGCTCGTTAGGCCGTGGCGGTCCGGCGGTCTGAATCTGAGCGCCGCCACGCGCGTGATAACGAATACGTGGCGCAAAACACGAGTCACAGCCGAGGAGCTTCTGGTTGAACCGGCTTGCTGGGCCACGTTGGCCTACCGGGAAATCCAATCCGCTGACGTCAGTGCCGAGATCGTTTGGCAGGCGAGCAGGCCAGGCACGGCGCACGGCGTCGCCGTTTGGTTCGACGCAGAACTCGTCGACGAGATCGGATTCACCAACCATCCTGGCGCGCCGGAATTGATCTACGGCACCGGACTGTTTCCGTTCCCGCAAGCGGTTGACGTCGCAGAAGGCGATCGCATTCGGTTGCAGTTGCGTGCTGATTACGTTGGCGACGATTACGTGTGGCGCTGGGACACCGATTTTGTTTCAGCGAAGGAATTTGATGGACCGAAAGCGAGTTTCAAACAGTCGACTTTTTTCGGCGTGCCGCTGTCGCCCGCGCACTTGCGGAAAGGAGCGGCAAACTACAAGCCGGCTCTCGATCCGCGCGGCGAGGCACGAAGTTTCATCATGCAGTTAATGAATGGACAAAACTCGCTGACTGAGATTGCTACGCGACTCAGCGAGCGTTTCCCGCAACGATACCCCGATGCGAATGCGGCGTTCAACGAAGTGGCCACCGTTTCGCAGGAGTTTGCCAGGTGAAGCAGATGGGTGACGGGCGTCCGGAAA
>JAICGQ010000503.1 GCA_025923035.1 Pyrinomonadaceae bacterium
CACGCGCGCGATTCTTCAGCATCCGTCAGTTGCCGGTTTGATTCTAGCGGGAACGACGGAAGGTTTCTGGAGATCGGACAAAGGCGGCGATCCTGACTCGTGGATGGTGACAACTTCCCGTCAGCTCGAGATCAATTCGATCGCGGTCCATCCGTCGCGTCCTGACGTGATTTACATCGGCACCAATAACTATGGTGTGATGGTTTCAAACGACGGTGCGAAGTCGTTCACGCCAACCAACGGAGGCTTCAGTGGCCGCTTCGCTAATGCGATTCTCGCGGATCGGGAAACTCCGAATCGCATTTACGCGTCGACGATCAATACCGCAACGGGCGGCGGGTTCTTCTTCGTCAGTAACGACAACGGCGAGAGCTGGCGTCCATCGATGCGCAGCATGCCGTCGCGTTTGATCACCTACGCGATCGTTCAGGACACGCGCGATGCGAACCTGATCTATCTCGGCACAAATCTCGGCGTCTATCGTTCGACGGACCGTGGCACTTCGTGGGCGCCTGTGTGGGCCCCGAGCACTCCTGACAAGAAGAAGGCCGGGACGAAAAGAGGTGCGAAGTCACAAGCGGCACCCGCAGCAACTGCACGCCGAACACCCGCAGGAAAACCTAACGAAACGATTCTGCACGCTCAGGAAGCGCTGACTGCGCTTGGTTACAATCTCGGCGAACCGGATGGTAAATCCGGCGCCGCGACGACGTCAGCAGTAAAGCGGTTCCAGACTGATCGCCATCTTCCCGTTACCGGCAAGCTCGATTCCATCACGCTTGGCGCGCTTGGTGTCAGCAAAGGAATTGGTCCGGCCGCGACTGAGCAGGCAGATTTGATTCTCGCCGATGCGGTACACACGCTGGTCCACATGACCGATGCCGAGTCCGGACAGCCGGGGTTCCTGGCGGCGACCAACAACGGTCTTTACCGCAGCCTCGACCCGTCCAAAGGCTGGCAGAAACTCTCTTACGGCACTGGTGACCCACGCACGACGTGCATCGCCACGACGCCGCGTCAAGCCGAAACTATCTGGGTGGGCACACCGCAAAACGGCGTACTCGTCTCGCGCGATTCCGGCAAGACCTGGCGCCACGTCGACGGCGTCCCGCGCGATGTGCCGATCAACGTGATCGCGCAGGATCCGCAGCGGCCCGATCGTGTCTACATTGGCACGAAGCAGGCGTTCTTCATGTCGCACGATGGCGGCGCAACGTGGAGCCGTCGCGGCGGCAACGTGCCGTTCGGCGATTTCACCAGCATCCTGGTCAACCCACGCAATGGCGACGAAGTATTTGTCGGCAACGCTTATCAGACCAGCGAGACCGGCGGCGGTGTGTTTCGCACGACGGATGGCGGCATGACATGGGCTCGCATCGATCCAAAGGGCCGGAGATTACCGAGTCAGCGCATCTGGGCGTTGGCCTTCGACGCGCACGATCAGAATGTGCTGTTCGTCGGTTCGCACTCCGCAGGCGTCTACGTAGTTCCACGGATGATGGACACGGTTTCTTCCGCTCAATAATTGCATCTCTAAAACATTTTTGTTTCTGTGACTCTGCATAGCACTCAGAGTCACAGAAACCTCTTCTGTTGCCTTGACATAGCGGAGGCTGCCGTGTACATTGCCGCCCTACCCGGTAAAGAAGGCGGCGGGTGTTTGTCGGACCAAGCGGGGTAACTACGGCAGGGCGGTAATCGAAACAGATTAAACTGACATTTCCAAATCCAAACGGCTCGCTTCCTCGCCAGCTTCAAATCCCGACAACGCCAAGGTCAATCACAAAACGCCGCTGGACACTGTCCGGCATTCAGCGAAGACCTGCG
>JAICGQ010000504.1 GCA_025923035.1 Pyrinomonadaceae bacterium
AAGCGCTCGGGGAAAGTCCGGGAGGCGTGCAGTTTATCGAGACAGTGCCGCGACGTGGTTACCGCTTTGTCGGTGATATCAACGAGGCATGGGACGGTACACCGCTGAATGGACCGGCCGAGACTGCCGCTGTCGCGCCTGTGCTCGCCGTCGAGCCGGCCGCGGAAACTGTCCCACGTGAGGACAACTCGACGTCGACACCCGTTGTATCAATTCCCGCCGCGACGAGCCGGTTTCCCTGGGTCAGGCGGAGTCCGCGTTTTGCCGTCGTCGCGGGCTTGGTTGTCATCGCCCTCCTCGGCCTGGTCTATTTCACGACCTGGGGCACGACGGGAAATGCTGACGCCATTCAGTCGATAGCGGTGTTGCCGTTTGTCGATGAATCCTCCGATCCTGACGCGCAATATATCAACGACAAGATCGCCGAGAGTTTGATCAATAGCCTCTCGAAGTTGCCGCAACTGCGTGTAGTGCCGCGCAGCGTCGTCGCGAGTTACAAGGGGCGCGAGATCGATCCGCGCAAGGTCGGGCAGGAGTTGAACGTGCGCGCGGTCGTTACGGGGCGCATGCGACGTCACGGCGACATCATCAGCATCCAGGCTGATTTGATCGACCTGCAAAACGTCGCGCAACTGTGGGGACAGCATTACGACCATAAACTGTCCGACGTCCTGCTCGTCCAGGACGACATCTCGCGCGACATCTTCGAGAACCTGCGTCTGAAGCTGAACGTTGACGAAAAGAAACAGCTCGAGGCGTATGGGCTGTATTTGAAGGGCCGCAACGCATGGAACAAGCGCACCGGTGACGCGCTGCTCCAGGCCATCGATTTCTTCAACAAAGCGTTGGAGATCGATCCGAACAACAGCGCCGCTCATGCCGGTCTCGCCGACTGCTACAACATGCTCGTCGTTTACGGACGATTGGAGCCCAAAGAAGGATTTCCGAAAGCGAAGAATGCGGCATTGAAAGCGCTCGAGATCGACGAAGGTTCTGCCGAGGCACACACGTCGCTCGCGTTCATCAACTTCCGTTGGGATTGGGACCGCGCCGCGACGGAGCGCGAATTTCAAACGGCGATCAGGTTGAAACCCGCATACGCACCCGCGCACCAGTGGTACAGCTCTTACCTCGTTGCCGTCGAGCGATTTGACGAAGCGATAGCGGAAGCGAAACGTACGCAAGAGCTCGAGCCGCTTTCGTTCGTAGCGAGTTCACACCTGGGCTGGATCTACTATCTCTCCGGAAGAAACGACGAAGCGATCGAGCAGTGTAAAAAGATTCTCGAACTCGATCCGAGCTCGTTCCCGGCACGGCGTTATCTCGGTTTGGCGTATGAAGCGAAAGGGATGTACGCGGAGGCGATCGCGGAGTTTCAAACTGGCGTGAAGCTTTCGGGAAGTCCGCTGATGCTGGCGCTTCTGGGTCACGCCTACGCGGCGTCAGGAAAGAAAGCTGATGCGCAGCAGGTACTCACCGATTTGCAACAGTTGCAGGACCAGCGATACGTTTCCCCTTACACCGTCGCCGCGATCTACGCCGGATTGGGTGACAAGGAACAGGCGTTTAAGTGGCTCGACACCGCAGTCGAAGGCCGCGACATCTGGTTGATGAATCTGAAAGTCGATCCCGTCTTCGCGAAGCTGCGCACTGAGCGAAAGTTCACCGACATTCTCGCGCGCATCCGCCTCCGCCCGTAAATCACTTCGTTAATTTGAACGAATCGAAGAA
>JAICGQ010000505.1 GCA_025923035.1 Pyrinomonadaceae bacterium
CGATTCGCATTCCCGGCAACTCGGCGTTTCGTTTAGTCGCAGCATCGCCCGCGAGAAAGATCGCGCTGAACGATTTCTGGAACAGCAATTTTAAGAACCAGGATGGCCGCAAACTGGTTGGCGACGTCGGCGATGGACGCTCGTCAGTATCGGTGATGAACTTCAGCGGTCAGATTACGTTTTTGCGAAGATAAGTCCTCGCAAGTTTGCAATGGCAAGTCACGAATCGGACGTTGCGTTTCGCAGCGTCCTTTTTTTGTTTTGCGGAAAGCTGTGGGGCGTTACTATAAGTCGCCATGTGGAAACACTTAATCGCCACTTCTCTGTTCTTAGTACTGCTTGCGCCGCTGCCTATTGCTGCACAACAAAAAGACAAAACGGCCGCTGCGGCGTTGCCGACCACGTTGTTGAAGAGGACCACCACGCAGCGACACCATCGCCGCTTCAATTTTGGCGGCACCATCACTGTCGTCGGCGCGCCTCGTGGAGCAGTCACGATCGAAGGCTGGAACCGCAATGAAGTTGAGCTGGTCGCAGATATCGAACTGAACGCATCAACCGACGCCGACCTGGACCAACTGGCGACTGTCAACAGGTTCGTGTTTGACGAAGACCTGAACCATCTCAGCGTGCTCACCACCGGCACTCACGATCGCGAGTACATGAAAAAAGTGGCGAAGAACTTTCCGAAGAAACTGCTTAACCTGCCGTGGAAGATCGATTACACGTTGCGCGTCCCGGCGAATACCGATCTCGAAATCAACGCCGGATATGGTCCAGTGAAAGTCGCTGCCGTCGAGGGCGCCTTGCGCATTAGTGCCACCGAAAGTGAAACCTCGTTGACGTTAACCGGTGGGCTTGTGACGACGACGGTTACGGCCGGCGTGGTGACGTTGACAGTTCCGGCGCGGAGTTGGCGAGGAGCGGGGGCGGATATCCGGCTCGCGACGGGGATCGTGAATGTCGATCTACCGCCGGGATTCAACGGCGACATCGATGCCGAAGTTTTGCGCAACGGCAAGATCGTAACGACTCACGAAGGGCTTGCGTCGCGCGAGAAACCGGGCATCACGGAACGCACCGTTCGCGCACGTGCCGGAGCGGGCGGAGCGTTTTTCAGATTCACGGTTGGCGACGGCACGGTAAACATTCGCAAAGCAGCGCAGTAGATTTCATAAAACACGCGACCTGTAGTCTCTGTTTATTATCCGTGGTTAAATACGCGCACAATGAGCATCAAGAGCGACAAGTGGATCCGCATGATGGCCGTGGAGTATGGAATGATCGAACCTTACGAGCCCGGTCAGGTCAAGGAAGTTGACGGCAAACGAATTGTTTCCTACGGCACGTCGAGCTACGGCTACGACATTCGCTGCGCCGACGAATTCAAACTCTTCACTAACATCAACAGCACCATCGTCGATCCAAAGGAATTTGACGCCAAGAACTTCGTCGAACACAAAGGCGAGTCAGTCATCATTCCGCCGAACAGCTTCGCACTCGCGCGCACGGTCGAATACTTCCGCATCCCGCGCAACGTGCTGACGATCTGTCTTGGCAAAAGCACGTACGCACGTTGCGGTATTCTGGTAAACGTCACTCCCTTCGAGCCGGAGTGGGAAGGCTACGTGACGCTCGAGTTCTCCAACACCACGC
>JAICGQ010000506.1 GCA_025923035.1 Pyrinomonadaceae bacterium
ACGAAAGTCATGTCCCCACATCGAAATGCAGTGCGCTTCGTCGATTGCGAACAGTGAGATGGGAATCGACTGCACCGCCGAGACGAACCTGCTGCTGCGAAAGCGTTCCGGGGCGATGTAAACGAGTTTGTGTACGCGACGGCGCAGCGCGTCGATGCGCGCGCGTTGCTCCGACTCGGCGAGCGAACTGTTTATGAAAGTGGAGGGCAGGCCGCGCGCCTGAAGTGCGTCGACCTGATCCTTCATCAGCGCGATCAGCGGCGACACTACCAGCGTGACTCCGTCGAGGATCATTGCCGGAAGCTGGTAGCAGAGAGACTTCCCGCTTCCCGTCGGCATCACTACGACGGCGTCTTTGCCTTCCAGGATTGATCCCACGACTTCGCGCTGGCCTTCACGGAAATCGTCGAAGCCGAAGTGCTCGCGCAAAGTTGTGATTGCGTCGCTGAGCGAGGGCATGGGCGATACTAAAGGTTTCCACTCGTCGCGGACAAAGTAACACGGATTGAACGAACGCACATGAATTTAAAGGCGCAGCAGTGTTTCGCGGATTTGGCGGTGCGAGTGCGAAGTCGGTTGCATTGTTGCGCGTGTCAGTGCATCCGTTGCCAACGCGAGTAGCGGCATTGGTGTTACTAGCCGCCGGTGCCGGCCCTGCACCTTTGAAGCAGTTTGCAGTTGCTCCGTAGCCGACAAAGTCGACGATGTTTGGATCGGCGGGACAACTGCCGGTTAAAGCGGTAGTTGATTTAACGAGGGCGACTTTGCCGGCGCCGGCGGCCATCGCGGTGGTTCCCGTTGCATCTGGAGTTGGCAGAGTGGCGCCGTTGTTTCCGCCGGCCTGCTGAATCAGATAGCGCTGACCGGGTGATAGGGCGACGTTTGTCAGCGGCGTCACGGACCAAGTGGACGCGGTTGCACTCGCGTACTGCACTGACCAGCCGGCGAGATTCATAGGAGTGCCGCCGGCGTTGAAGATCTCGATAAAGTCGTTGCGAAACGGAGCGCCCGAGTTTCCGCCACCGCCGAATACCTGTGTGATTACAAGTTTGTCAGATGAGACCGGCGGTGCTCCCGCAATCAATACAGATACCGGATTGCTGGTGACGCCATCGGCGTTGATGCTTAAGGTTGCTGTGCCTGCTCCACTCAGACTGGCGGGTAATAGAACATGAATCTCGTCGAGTCCGGAGAAACCGTTGGCGGCAACCGTTTCAACGCCCGCCGGCACACCATTGATCGTCACCGATACAGAAGTCGCATGTCTGACTCCGGTCGCGAAGATCGAGAGTCGTCGTTGACCGTTCGCAGGATCGAATGGCGCGGGTGTCAATGAGTCGGAATCAAGAATGATTCCGGCGCCGCGGCCGTCTCCCGCCACGGTGAAGATCCCCGGCGCAGCAGAAGCAACGATCGCTTCGGCCTTCGACGCGAATCCGTCCGTGTTGGTTACGATAATTTCGGCTGGTCCAAGAGGCACCGTTTCCGGTACGACGAAGACGACTTCATTCGGCGAGGCGTGAATCACCTTCGCG
>JAICGQ010000507.1 GCA_025923035.1 Pyrinomonadaceae bacterium
CGCGTTAGCTAGTCTTATCCAACACCCAACGCAAACCCTCGCGCGCGACGTCTGCAGGAATCTCGTGATCGCCGTCGAACTCGCGAAACGTCACGTCGTAGCCACGGCCTTTCAGACTGCTGGCGATGCGACGGCCGCAGCCGTCGATCGGCAGAATGCGATCGTGCGTGCCGTGTGAGATGAAGATGCGAGGCCGGACTGGTGACGCCGTACCATCAATCACGAAACCCGGCGAGAACGCGACGATGCTATGAAACAGATCGCCGTTGATCAGCCCGAGTGAGATCGCGTATGACGCGCCATCGGAAAACCCGCCAATCGAGATCCGCGCCGGATCGATAGCCGTCGTCTCAAACACGCGCTTCAGCGCACGGTCCAGGAAATCCACATCGACGCCGAAACCGCCAAATCCACCACCGCCAATCGCGTCCCACGTCGTGTCGCGTGAATTTGGCGCGAGCACCGCTACGCCGGCTTCATCGCTCGCCGAATCGAGATACCAAAACATGTCGTCGGCGCTCTGCGTTGCACCGTGCAGCATCACGAAGAGTGGAAGTGGAGACTCACCGGCGGCCGGCGGCAGTCGAAGAATCGCGTCGCGATCGCGGTCCAAACCGAGCGTAATCTGTCCGCTTGCAGAGGTCTTCACGCCGTTGCGCGGACGAGCCGTGAGTCTGCCCGTCCCCTGTTTCAAACCACACGAAGCGCCCAAAGCGACGGACGCAACAGCGATGGCGCAGAATTCACGTCGGGTAAAAACGGGGCTCATGAACGAGCCCCAGATTACACCCAACTAGTTGGCCCTGTCTTTCTTCTCCGCGACGGCTTTGCGAAAATCGGCGATGGTCGTCAATGGACCATGCACGGGGATCGTCGCGTCAACCGCGAGCTTCTGCGCATCGATCCAGTTGAGGAAATGGACCGACGTGTCGTTGGCGATCGCCGGATCACCGGTGCCTGGACGGTTGAGCAGATCGCCCTGGTAGATCAACTTGTGCTGCGGGAAGTACGCGACAAGCATCTCCTGCGCATGTGGGCCAGCGCCGATGTCGTAAATCTCGACAGTGGTTACTCCGTCGGTCAGCACGCGCTTGCCGTTTTGCAGCGGCTCGAACACCGGCTCGCGTGGATTACGCGTCAGCGCGTCAGGATCAGCCTTGAACCGCGCGGCACTGACTTTCTTGAAGAACGCCTGTTCGCCGGGAGCGACGATCAACGTGGCGCCTTCGGCCATGTACGTGCGAATGCCGCCGGCGTGATCGTCGTGATGATGAGTCACGGCGACGTACTTGATCGGCTTATTCGGAATCGTCTTCCTGATCTGTTCGATCGCCTGCAACGACGTGCGCTCGTTTCCGGGCGTCTCCATCACGAAGATGTAGTCGTTGAAATCGACGAACAGAACGTTGTAACCACCGGCACTGGCTGTATAGACCTTCTCCGCGTGTTTAGTGACCGGCGTTGGCGTGGGGAACGTTACGGCGCGGAAACCTTCCGGAACTTTGAACATTTCGGGACGAAGTTCA